>NZ_JBQFQX010000012.1:0-135043 GCF_056537105.1 Ruegeria sp. CH11 | reverse complement strand
AGCCGAAGCCGAAGCCGAAGCCGAAGCCGAAGCCGAAGCCGAAGCCGAAGCCGAAGCCGAAGCCGAAGCCGAAGCCGAAGCCGAAGCCGAAACTCAACCTGCGCCGGTCAAGGAAAAGGTCGTCGAACGCACGGTTGAAAAGCGCGGCGGGTTTGTTCCTGCTCTGATCGGCGGCGTCGTTGCGGCGGGGATCGGGTTTGCTGTGGGCCAGGGCGGTCTGTTGCCAGGAGGTTCGAACACGTCCGAGGCATTTGCTGCGCTCGAGACAAAACTGGCCGCGCAATCGGATCAGATCGACCAACTGACCAAGGCGCTGGGGCAGATCCCCGACAGTGCGGGCCTGTCCGACCAGATCAAGACCCTGTCCGACAAACTGACCCCGGTCGAAAGTGATCTGAGCGCGGTGAAGTCCAGCGTCGATGCGTTGAGCGGGCAGGTTGGTCCCCTGGGGGATCGTCTGACGGCGCTCGAAAAAGCGCCGATCGAAGCCAACATTTCGCCCGAGACGACTGCCGCCTTTGAGGCCGAGCTCAAGAAACTGCAGGAGTCGCTGACCACGCAGCGCAGCGAGATCGAAAAAATGGTGTCCGACGCGCAGGCATTGGAGGCCAAAGCCGCAGCCGAAGCGCGCGCCGCGACCAACACGGCGTTGCTGACACGATTGCAGGGCAAGCTGGACGCTGGTCAGCCCTATGATGATCTGGTGTCCGAGCTTCAGGCCGGGGGTCTGACTGTTCCGGACGCACTGAGCGCGTCGGCAGAGGATGGCGTGGCCACAATTTCGGCGCTGAGTGCGAGTTTTGCTCCGGCGGCGCGGACGGCGCTGGCAGATGCCCGGGACGCGGACAAGGGCACGGGTCTGGTTGCCTTTCTGCAACGTCAGACCGGAGCGCGCTCGGTGACGCCGCAAGACGGCGATGACCCGGATGCAATTCTGTCGCGCGCGCAGGCCGCGCTGGCAAGTGGGGATGTCTCGGGCGCTCTGACCCTGGTTGGCACCTTGCCCGACGCGGCAAAAGCGGCCATGGCCGACTGGGAAAAGGCGGCTCAGGCCCGTCTGACTGCGGTGAATGCCGTAAATTCGCTTGCCGCAAGCGTGAACTCGAACTGAAGGACCTGCTATGCTGTGGTCATTGTTAAAGATCCTTGTTTTTGTTGCGATTATCGGCCTTCTGGCCATGGGCGCAGGCTTTCTGATGGAATCCAGTGGCGGCGTGCAGGTCACCGTCGCGGGGACCGAATACACCCTTGGACCTCTGCAATCGGCCATCGCGCTGGGCCTGCTGGTCTTTGCGGTCTGGCTGTTCTTCAAATTGCTCAGCCTGCTGGTTGCGACGCTCAAGTTTCTCAACGGCGATGAAACCGCGTTGACGCGGTATTTCGACCGCAGCCGCGAGCGGCGTGGGTATCAGGCGCTGGCCGATGGGCTTATGGCGCTGGCATCGGGCGAAGGGCGCGCTGCGATGTCCAAAGCCCACAAGGCCGAACGGCTGCTCAACAAGCCCGAACTGACCAACCTGCTGGTGGCGCAGGCTGCGGAAATGTCGGGTGATACCAAAAAGGCCGAAGAGACTTATAAGAAGCTGGTGACCAATAACGCCACGCGTTTTGTCGGTGTGCGCGGCATCATGAATCAAAAGCTGGCCGAGGGCGATGATGAAACCGCCCGCAAGCTGGCGGAAAAGGCATTGGCCCTGAAACCGCGACATGCCGAAACTCAGGACGTGCTGCTGAACCTGCAAACCAAAGCGCAGGACTGGGCGGGTGCGCGGTCGACGCTGACCTCGAAACTGAAAGCGGGATACCTGCCGCGCGATGTGTTCAAACGCCGTGACGCTGTGCTGGCGTTGTCCGAGGCGCGCGGCATTCTGGACGACTCCGCCACGGTCGAGCAGCAGGAAAAGTCGATCGAAGCCAACAAGCTTTCGCCCGATCTGGTGCCGGCGGCGGCCATGGCTGCGCGCGCCTATATCGAAAAGGGCAAACCGCGTGCCGCCACCAAAATCCTGAAGAAAGCGTGGGAGGTCCGGCCACATCCCGATCTGGCCCACGCTTTTGCCGAAATTGCGCCCGACGAAACCCCGGAACAGCGGGTCAAGCGGTTCACGGCACTGACGCGTATCCACCCGCAGAACCTGGAAACTCGACTTATCCTGGCCGAGTTGAACATCGTGGCCGAGGATTTCCCCGAAGCCCGGCGCGCCTTGGGTGATGTTGTAGAAAATCAGGCAGATGCGCGGGCCTACACGCTGATGGCGGCGGTCGAACGGGGCGAGGGCTCGGCAGACACTGTGGTACAGGGCTGGCTTGCCAAGGCACTGAACGCGCCGCGCGGTCCGCAGTGGGTTTGCGACAATTGTCACGACATTCAGCCCGAATGGGGTCCTGTCTGCGACAATTGCGGCAGCTTTGACACGCTCAGCTGGCAGACGCCCAAGACCACCGAGATTGCAACCGCGACCGGCGTTCACATGTTGCCGCTGATCGTTGGTGCACTTGAGGATCAATCCGAGGACGAGGCTGAGGACGCCGAAGGCCCCGACACAGATGATGTGATTGAGGCGAACGCCGAACCGGTCGAGGCCGACACCCAGAAACAAGCCTGATCTGCACGAATAGTGCTGGGGGTTACGCCCGATGCTGGCGTTGCGTCAACCAGCGTTCAAAGGATTCCCTCGGCTTGCAGGGCGTCGATTTCGGCCTCAGACAGTCCAATTTCGGACCAGATTGTTGCGTTGTCCGCGCCAAGAACCGGTGGTGCAGTTTGCGGCATCCTGCGTTCACCATCCTTGACAACCGGGCTGCCAGCCAGCCGCAGTTTATGGTCGCCAAATGGCAGGGACCCTATTAGCCCACGGCCTGAAAGTTGCGGATCCGACAGCGCCTGGGGCACTGTCAGGACCTGCCCGGTCGGCACGCCGATCGCATTCAACTCGCGCACCCAGTCGCGGGCAGAGCGTGTGCAAAGCGCTCGTTCCAGTTCCGCGCGGAGCGCTTGTCGGTTCGCCTTGCGATTCTCGCGTGTCAGGTAGTCCGCGCGCGTCAGCAGGTCGGCGCGATTCAGATGCTTGGCAAGTGCCTGCCATTGCTCATCGCGATTGGCGGCGATGTTGATTGGGTTATCGGACGTGGCAAAAGTGCCGGACGGGGCCGAGGTTGTATTCTCATTACCATGCGCGGCAGGCGTGACGCCGCCGACCAGATAGTTGGAAACAACCCAGCCCATGGTCGACACGACCGCTTCGGTCATTGCGACGTCTAGAAACGTGCCGCGCGGGTTGGCGTTCAGCGCCGCGCAGATCGAAAAAGCGGCGGTCAGCCCGCCAACGGTGTCGGCCAGCGGATACCCAACGCGATAGGGCGCAGTGTCTGGTCCGCCAGTGATCGACATGACGCCGCTGAGGCCCTGAACGATCTGGTCATAGGCCGGATCGTCCCGGCGTGGCCCGTCTTGTCCGAATCCGCTGATCGCGCAATAGATCAGTTTGGGGTTTTCGGCGCGCAGAACGTCGTATCCCAGCCCCAGCCTGTCCATCACGCCGGGCCGGAAGTTCTCAACCAAAACATCTGCGGTTTTGACGAGACGCTTGAGCAGGGCTTTTCCCTGGTCGGCCTTCAAGTCCAGCGTGACGGATTTCTTGTCCGCATTCTGGGCCAGAAAGCTGATGCCCATCCCGGCCTTGTTGCGGTCTGCATCGGCCCCCAGCACGCGGGCCAGATCGCCGGTGCCGGGGCGTTCAACCTTGATCACCTCGGCACCCATAAGCGCCAGTTGATAGCAACAATATGGCCCTGCCAGAACGTTGGTCAGGTCTAGAACCCGGACCCCGCTCAGTGGCTCAGTCGCCATCGGCCACCCCGGCGGCCCGGGCCTTGGCGCGGCGCGCGCGGTAACTTGGCAACAGCACCAGCAGGACCGCAATCGCCAGCAGGCCGAGGGTCATCGGGCGTTGCCAGATGAAGGCGATACCATCGTACAGCTGCATGGATCGTGCAAAGTTGTCCTCCATCATGCCACCAAGGATGAAGCCAATCAGCAAGGGTGCCAGCGGGTAATCGGCGAATTTCAGTGCGGTCGCGCAGACGCCGAATCCGACCAGTATCAGCAGCTCCGTGGCATTGTTCTGGCCGATATAGGCCCCCATCAAGGTGAAGAACAAAATGAACGGAATCAGATAGTTGCGCGGAACAGCCAGAATTTTTGCGATGTAGGGGATCAACGGCAGGTTCAGGATCAGCAGGACGAGATTGCCGATGAACATCGACATAATCACCGCCCAGAAGATCTGCGGCTCATCCAACATCAGGCGCGGGCCAGGTGTCACATTCAACGCAATCAGCGCCCCCAGTAAAATGGCCGTCGTGCCCGAGCCCGGAATCCCCAGCGTCAGCAGCGGTACAAACGACCCGGTACAGGCTGCGTTGTTCGCGGTTTCCGGTGCGGCCAGACCCTTGATCGAGCCTTTGCCGAACTCTTCCTGTTCCTCTTTCGTGGCGATGTTGCGCTCGACCGCATAGCCGAGGAAGCTGGCGATCGTGGCTCCGGCGCCCGGCAAAACGCCGATAAAGAAGCCCTGAACCGATTGCCGCCCGATCACGGGTGCGATGGCCTTGGCCTCTTTCCTGGTGATGCGCAGATCCTTGATTTCGCCCTCGTCACCTTGCAGGTCCTTGGGTTTGAGGACCAGAAACAGCGCCTCGGGCAAGGCAAACATCGCCATGGCGAGGGTAATGAACCCAAAGCCCGATTGCAGGTCCATGATCCCCATGGTGAATCGCGGCAGGTTGAACAGAGCGCCCTCGCCCACCGTTGCCATGATCAGTCCCAGAATGGTCATGATCAGGGCTTTGGCAACCTGGCCCGAGCCTGCGAAGGCGGCGATGGCCGAGAGGCCGACAACCATCAGCGCGAAATATTCCGCCGAATGGAACTGCAATGCGACTGCGGACAGGCTGGGGGCGAAGACCATCAGCAGGATGGCACCCAGCGTACCGCCGGCGAAACTGGCAATCGCCGCAACGGTCAGCGCCTTGCCCGCCTTGCCCTGACGCGCCATCGGATAACCGTCGAAACTGGAGGCCACAGTCCCCGCGACCCCCGGCGCGTTCAGCAGGATAGAGGAGGTCGAGCCGCCAAAAATTGCGCCATAATAGACGCCCGCCAGAAGGATCAGCGCGGCGGACGGGTCTCCCATCGAAATGGCGACCGGGATCATGATTGCGATGATCGACATCGGGCCGAGACCCGGCAGCATGCCGATGAATGTGCCGATCAGGCATCCCGCGATGACCATCAGCAGGTTTTGGATTGAGAATGCCGTTTGCAGGCCGATCAGAAGTCCTTCGAGCATGTCAGCCTCCAAAAATGCCCGGCAGGGGGCGCATGTAAATCCCAAGAACCTGCTGCACCAGATACCAGACAAACCCGGTCGCTATCAGCGCCACAGGCAGCATGATGTGCCATTTGCGTTCACCCAGAATGTAAGAGCCCAGGATCAGGAAAGCGGATGTCGCGATCAGAAACCCAACTGGGCGCAGGCACAGCGCGTAGACAACCATCAGAACCAACAGCGCAATGGCTTGACCCAGATGGTAGTCGCCAAGACGGCGGTAATCGATTTCCGCCTCTTTCAATTCGCTCTTTTCAAAGCCCAGCAGGATGACTGTCGAGGCAACGATACCCAGAACAGACAGCACTTTGGGAAAGGTGCTGGGCCAGATGGGGTTTCGTTGCATGAAGGGAGGCAAGCTGCCATCCATCGTGAACCAGGCGGCGTAGCCATATGTCAAACAGATGCCCAGCAGAACGAGCGCGATCCAGCGATCCAGCGCCATGGTGTCCCCTCCCTTGAAGTCTTATTGATGATGGCAGAGCGGATGAGCGCTCTGCCAAAGGTGTCGTTAAAGGAAGCCCAGCTTCTTCATCAGGTCGCTGATCTGCTTTTCCTGCTCTTCAAGGAACGCGGAAAAGTCGTCACCCGAGTTGTGGATGTTCACCCAACCATTGCGCGCGCGGACCTCTTCCCATTCCGGCGTGTCGTACATCTTGGTGATGGCATCCTGATAGGCGACCAGCTTGTCCTCGGGCAGCCCGGGGGCGGCGAAGAAACCGCGCCAGTTCACGAAAGTGGTGTCGATCCCCTGTTCCTTCATGGTCTGCGCATCAGGCGCTGCATCGACACGTTCCTCTGCGGTTACACCGATGATCTTGACCTCGCCTTGATTGGCAAGATCGACGGCTTCCGAGAATCCGGTCGACAGTGCCGCGATTTCACCGGACAGCAGCGCCGCCATGGCTTTACCGCCTGCATCATAGGGAATGTACTTGACGCCCAGCGCGTCTTTGCCAGCCGCTTCCATCACCATGGCCGCAACCAGATGGTCCATGCCGCCTGGCACCGAACCGCCGCCGATCGCCGTGGCGCCCGGGTCGGCGTCATAGGCCGCCAGCAGATCTGCCATTGAATTGATCGGGCTATCCTTGCCGACAACAATCGCGGCATAGTCACCGATCGTTCCAGATACCAGCGTCAGGTCGCGGAAGTTGTGCGGGAAAACGCCGGTCAGCGAACGGATCACGATGGGCGTCGAGTTGACCATCAGCGTGCCATGATTGCTCTCGGCGTTTTCGATCAGATAACCGATGGCTTTGCCTCCGCCACCGCCGGACATGTTCTCGTAGGACGCAGTGCCCACAAGACCGGCATTGGTCAGCGCCTCGCCAGTGCCGCGTGCGGTTCCGTCCCAGCCACCGCCGGCACCGCCGGGGATCAGAAAGTGAATGCTGTCAACGACCTGATCCTGCGCCAGCGCAGGTCCGGTCAGGCCGATAGCGGCCACAGCTGCGATCAGGGCACGACGGCCCAGTTTGAGTGTTGTCATGATCTCCTCCCATTTGACAACCGGCCGCTCGGCGGCTCAGATTATTCCGAACCTAAACACATGAACCTGACATCAACCTGTCATGCGCAAAGATACTTTTTGGGGCTGATGAAATTCCTTCTGGTTGAAGACAATCTGGATCTGGCAAACGCCATGTGTGCTCGCATGCGACTGGACGGTCATGTGGTTGATCATGCTGCGAAATTGGACGACGCGACAGCCTTTGCCGAGGTCGAGGAATACGACCTGATCCTGCTGGATATCATGCTGCCTGACGGCGATGGGCGTGACTTTCTGGAACGTCACCGCGCCAGTGATCTGGACACGCCTGTCATCGTTTTGACCGCGCGCAGTCAGGTTTCGGATCGAATCGGCTCGCTTGATCTGGGGGCGGATGACTACGTGACCAAGCCCTTTGATCACGCCGAACTTGAGGCCCGCTGTCGCGCCGTTCTGCGTCGCCGGTCCGGAATTGCGAAGTCGAGGATCGAGCTTGGTGGCATTGTTTTCGATCCGGTGGCAGGGCACCTGATTGTCCGGGGCGACACGATTTCGCTGCGGAACCGCGAATTGCGGATGATGGAGCTGTTCATCAATGCCCCCGGACAGGTGTTTTCGAAACAGAAACTGGCCGACCGGTTGTTTTCTTACGACGACGACGTCTCGGACAACGCGATCGAGGTTTATGTTGGACGGTTGCGCAAGCATCTGGAAAAGTCCGAGCTGAAGATCACCACGCTGCGCGGGTTGGGTTACAGGCTGGACCATGGCAGCTAGTCCCACTGTCTCTGGATCGCTACGGAACCGGCTTGTGCTGACCCTGATCGGCGGGGCTGCGATTCTTGCGATCCTGTTGTTTTTTGCGGTTCGCAGCTATGCAATCCGCGTGGCGCAGCAAGGGCAGGACAACATCCTTGGCGCGTCGGTGGCTTCGATCCTCGATGCGGCGGCGCTGCGGGATGGGCAGCTGGAGGTAGATATTCCCTATGCTGCGTTTTCGATGCTGACCACCCCGGCCGATGATCGCGTTTTCTATGCAATTTTTCAGGATGGGAATTTTGTTTCAGGCTATGAAGACCTGCGGGTTGCCACCGGGACGGCAGATGGAAGCTGGAGCTTTCAGGCCGGTGAGATGCGCGGTGAACAAATCCGGCAGGTCAATGCGGGGCGTACGCTTGTTGGACTGGGTAAACAGACCCGGATCGAGGTGGTGCTGGCCCAGACGCAAGACGCACTGGCCGAAACTCTGGATCAAATCTCGCGCAATGCAGCCTTGTTGGGACTTGGCTTCTTTTTGCTGACGGCCGCCATGTCGGTTTGGGTCACGTCGACGACGATCGGGCAGTTCAACAGGCTGACAACTTCGGTAACGCGGCGTGGTCCGCAAGACCTCAGCCCGTTCCGTAAACCGGTGCCGCGCGAAATGGCCCCGCTTGTTGCCTCGCTGAATTCGCTGATGGGACGGTTGGATCAATCCCTTAGCCAGTCCGAGGATTTCATAGCCGAGGCTGCACACCGGGTGCGCACGCCGCTTGCCACGGTCCGATCCTATGCCGAAGCAACGCTGCATCGGGTCGAACGCAAGGAAAACCGCGAGGCGCTGCGCGCCATGGTTCGCGCCATCGACGAAAGCTCGCGCGCGGCGGGGCAACTGCTGGATCATGCCATGATCACCTTCCGCGCCGATCACCTTGAACGGGAAGATATCGACCTTGTCGCCCTGGCCCGAGATCTGGTGCAGCGCCTGACGCCGATTGCCGAGATGAAGGACCTGTCGCTGTCGCTGACCGGTGATGCCACGGTTCCCTATTCCGGCGATCCGATCCTGTTGCAGAACGCGGTGCGCAACATGGTCGACAACGCACTGAAATACGCACCATCTGACAGCACGGTCGAGATCAACGTTGCCGCCAATCCGGAAACAAAGATCAGCGTCACCGATTCAGGCCCCGGCTTTCCACCCCATCAGATCGACATGCTGACGCGACGGTTCGAGCGGGGACAGAATGCCGAGGGGACAATCGGCTCAGGTCTCGGCCTGACCATCGCACAAGACGTGGCGGTTGCGCATGGCGGCGCGCTTGAGTTGACCAACCAACCCGAGGGCGGCGCATGCGTTACCTTATCGCTCTGATCCTGTGGCTGCTTCCCCTGCCTGGATTGGCAGAGGACTGGGAGGATCGCCAGATATTTAACGAAGACGCCGAAGGCGCGCGTCTGCGCATTCTGTCCAGCACGGACACGGTTCTGTTTGCACCCCTTATCCGCGACTTCGTCGCCGAAAACCCGTCGATCAGCGTCGAGTATCTGGTCTCGGGCACCGCCGATATCAACGAACGCGTGCGCGCAACGCCGGACGATTTCGATGTGGTCATTTCAAGCGCCATGGACCTGCAATTGAAGCTTGCCAATGACGGGTTTGCGCTGCCGCTGGACAACGTGCCGGTCCCCGCCTGGGCGCAATGGCATGACAGCTTGTTTGCCTTCACCACCGAGCCCGCGACCATCGTTCTGAACCGATCCGCCTTTCAGGATCATCCTATTCCGCAGACTCGTCAGGGGTTGATCGAAGCGCTGCGCGAGCGGCCCGATGTGTTTCGCGGCAAGATCGGCACATACGACGTGCGGCAGTCGGGGCTTGGCTATTTGTTCGCCACGCAGGATGCGCGGGCGTCCGAGACCTATTGGCGTCTGATGGAGGTCATGGGCAGTCTGGACACACGCCTCTATTGCTGTTCCGGCGATATGATCCGCGATCTGGCCGACGGGAAAATACTGGTGGCCTACAACGTTCTGGGCAGCTACGCCGCAGTTCAGACCGAAGGCACAGACGCATTGACGGTCATTCTGCCGACCGACTTTCAAACCACGATGATGCGAACAGTCATGGCCTCTGCGACGACCAAAGTGGCCGATGCCGCCGAAAGCTTTATCAGGTTCCTGACGACCAGAGAGTCCACGCGACCAGAGAGCAAACCGGCGCTGCCGCTCTTGTCGACCACGGTAGCCGCGACCGAGCGCGAGGCAATTGGTCTGAACCCCGCTTTGTTGACGTTTCTGGATCGGCTGAAACGTCAAAAGTTCATCTCGGCCTGGGAAAACGCGGTCATTCAATAGCGCGATCGGCGCTGATTGTCCCGATCAGATCAGTTTGCTAACGTCGCACTCGCGTCGGGGAGGGCGCGCCTGTCCAAATGCTGGATTACACTCATAACGGCTGGCTTGTGGCCGCGTCGCTTGCCGTGGCGCTGATGGCCGGTTTTACCGGGCTTTACCTGACGCATGGGGCGTCGCGTCTTGACAGCCAGCGTCGAAAATTCGTTGTGGCGCTCGCCGCTGTCATTCTGGGTGGCGGTATCTGGTCGATGCATTTCGTGGCCATGCTGGGTCTGCAATTGCCGATCCTGTTCTACTATGACGCGCTGATCACGCTGATTTCAGCGTTGGTGGCCATTCTGATGGTCGGGCTGGCGCTGCTTTTGCTGCATTTCCGACCGCGCACGGCGCAGACAATCGTTGGCGCTGGTGTAATCGTCGGGTTGGGCATCGTCGTGATGCACTATGTCGGAATGGCGGGGATGGAACTGTGCCGACCGGTCTACACGGTCTGGGATGTGGCGATCTCTACGCTGGCCTCGGTTGTGTTGTCGGTACTGGCGATCTGGGTCGCCTATGACAATCGGACTCAGCGCAACATACTGCTGGGCACCGTGTGCTTTGGCCTGGCCGTCTTCACTATGCATTTTGTCGCCACAGGGCTGACCGATTTTGCGGCAAGCGACAGCCTCGGCGGTGCCGGGCCAGCGTTGAACAACCAGGTTCTGGCAATGGGCGTTACGGTGGCGGTGTTCCTGATCTGCGGTGCTTTCCTATTGACTGGAATTACTCTTGTCGGCGCGGAACCTGACGCCGCGCCGGCCGAAGCACCCGCGCCGGAACCGACCTCATTGCGTGCGGGCGTGCCTTTTGAGCGCGAAGGCCAGACATTCTTTGCCGAACCTGCCCGGGTTGCCGCGATCCGGGCCGAGGGGCACTACACCGTGCTCTACATGGGTACCGAAAAACTGTTTTGCCCGTGGTCGATCACCGAGGCGGAAACGCGCCTTACGCCGGATGGGTTTCTGCGCGCCCATCGCAGCTATCTGGTGAACCCAAAACATGTCTCCGGGTTTGAGCGGCACAAGGACAACGGCACCTGCTATTTCGACGGTGTCGACGCGCTCAGCAAGGTTCCCGTCAGCCGGTCGCGACTTTCTGACATTCGCGACGCACTGGGCCTTTGATCGCAATTCGTGCAGCCTATTCGCAACTGGTGAAACAGGCTGCGCGCCCCGTTTCCGTTGGCTGGAACGGCTGAACACACCGTTCTTTCCTTTGTTCAGGTCCCCCAAGGCACATCG
This sequence comes from Ruegeria sp. CH11, assembly GCF_056537105.1. Lineage (NCBI taxonomy): Bacteria > Pseudomonadati > Pseudomonadota > Alphaproteobacteria > Rhodobacterales > Roseobacteraceae > Ruegeria > Ruegeria sp. CH11. The sequence goes on along the minus strand of NZ_JBQFQX010000012.1, from coordinate 123,761 downwards.
CTCGGACCCAGGGAGGAAAAACATGATACCAGCCGGTTTTGAGTATCACCGGCCAGGCGACATCGCCTCGGCCATCGGCATTCTGCAGGAACACGGAGACGATGCGCGCGTGATCGCAGGCGGGCACAGCCTGATCCCGATGATGAAGCTGCGCATGGCTGAGATGGGTCACTTGGTTGACCTGCAAGCCATCGATGAACTTAAGGGTATCGAGGTCGGGTCCGACACCGTAACTTTGGGTGCGATGGTCACTCAGCATGAGTTGATTACCCACGATGGCCTTGCCGCATCCATTCCGCTGATCCGCGAGGCCGCGTTGCAGATCGCGGATCCGCAAGTGCGATACATGGGCACCGTCGGTGGCAATGTGGCCAATGGCGATCCGGGCAATGACATGCCGGGGCTGATGCAATGCCTGAATGCGACGTTCGACCTGACGGGTCCCGATGGCTCACGCAGTGTTGCCGCGCGGGAATTTTACGAGGCTGCGTATTTCACCGCCCGTGAGGATGAAGAGATCCTGACCCGAATCTCGATCCCTGTTCCGAGTGCAGGCGTTGGTCAGGCTTATGAAAAGCAAAAGCGCAAGATCGGCGATTACGCGACCGCTGCTGCGGCTGTCATGGTCCGAAATGGCACGGCATCGGTCGCGATGACCAATCTGGCGGATACGCCGATCTGGTCCGAAGCTGCCAGCAACGCGCTTGCCGGCGGCGACATCGACGGCTGCGTGGCCGCAATGCTGAATGCCATCGACCCGGTGGCCGACAACCGCGGCCCCGTCGAATTCAAGAAACATGTGGCCGCCGTGATGCTGCGCCGTGCCATCGACCGTGCGCAAAGCCGCGCGAGTTGAGGGGAGGAAACCATGTCAAAAATGCAAGTCAAACTCACCGTGAACGGCAAAGAGGTCGAAGGGCTGGCCGAGCCGCGTACGCTGCTGATCCACTTCCTGCGGGAAGATCTGAAAATCACTGGGCCTCATATCGGCTGTGAAACCAGCCATTGCGGGGCCTGTACCGTGGACATCGACGGCAAGTCGGTTAAATCCTGCACCACATTCGTGGCGCAGGTGAACGGGTCCGATATCACCACCGTCGAAGGCCTCACCAATGACGATGGCAGCCTTGGAGTGTTGCAAGAGATGTTCCGCGAGCATCATGGGCTGCAATGCGGTTTCTGCACGCCGGGCATGATCGCGCGCGCGCATCGCTTGCTGCAGGAAAACCCGAACCCGACCGAAGAGGAAATCCGTTTCGGAATGGCCGGGAACCTGTGCCGCTGCACCGGATACCAGAATATCGTTAAGGCGATCTCGGCCTCGGCCGACATGCTGAACGCTCAGAAGGAGGCCGCGGAATGAACGACCAGACTCTGACCCCCGAAGAACGCGCCGCCAACCTCAAAGGGATGGGCTGCGCCCGCAAACGCGTCGAGGATGTGCGCTTTACCCAAGGCAAGGGCAACTATGTCGATGACATCAAGCTGGACGGGTTGCTGTTCGGCGCATTTGTCCGGTCGCCTTACGCGCACGCGCGCGTCGTCAGCGTGACCAAGGATGCCGCGTTGGCCGTGCCGGGTGTTGTTGCCGTGTTGACGGCCGAAGATCTGGCACCGCTGGGCCTGCATTGGATGCCAACACTGGCGGGTGACAAGCAAATGGTGCTGGCGGACGGAAAGGTTCTGTTTCAGGGTCAGGAAGTCGCCTATGTCGTCGCCGAAAACCGCTATATTGCGGCAGACGCTGCGGAACTGGTCGAGGTTGAGTACGAAGAACTGCCCGTTCTGACCGACCCGTTCGAGGCTCTGAAATCGGATGTCGTTCTGCGCGAAGACCTTGAAGGTCAGACTGAGGGCGCGCACGGACCGCGCAAGCATCACAACCACATCTTCACCTGGGAACAGGGCGACAAAGACGCGACGGAGGCGGTTCTAGGTGAGGCCGATGTCGTGGCCGAAGAAATGGTGTATTACCATCGAACCCACCCATGCCCGCTGGAGACCTGCGGCTGTGTCGCTTCAATGGATAAGGTCACCGGCAAGCTGACGCTTTATGGCACGTTCCAGGCCCCCCACGCGATCCGCACCGTTGTGTCGCTGATCTCGGGTCTGGCGGAACACAACATCCGCGTCATCAGCCCTGATATCGGTGGCGGCTTCGGCAACAAGGTCGGCGCCTATGCGGGTTATGTCTGCTCGGTTGTCGCCTCGATCGTCACCGGCCAGCCGGTGAAATGGGTCGAAAATCGGATGGAAAATCTAATGTCCACCGCCTTTGCCCGCGACTACTGGATGCAGGGCAAGATCGCGGCCACCAAGGATGGCAAGATCACTGGTCTCTGGTGCCACACCACAGCGGATCATGGTGGATTTGACGCTTGTGCCGACCCGACCAAGTTCCCAGCCGGGTTCATGAACATTTGCACCGGGTCGTATGACATCCCGACCGCCTATCTGGCTGTAGACGGTGTCTACACCAACAAAGCGCCTGGCGGTGTTGCCTATCGTTGCTCGTTCCGGGTGACCGAGGCCGCCTATTTCATCGAACGCATGATTGAGGTTCTGGCCATCAAGCTGAACATGGACGCAGCCGAGCTGCGGCGGATCAACTTCATCAAAGCCGATCAGTTCCCATATCAATCGGCGTTGGGCTGGGAATATGACTCGGGCGATTATCACACTGCCTGGGATAAGGCTTTGAAGGCCGTCGACTATGAAGGTCTGCGGGCGGAACAGGCGCAGCGGGTCGAAGATTTCAAAGCTGGGAAAACCCGCAAACTGCTGGGAATTGGCCTGACGCATTTCACCGAAATCGTTGGGGCCGGACCGGTGAAGAACTGCGATATCCTTGGGCTCGGCATGTTCGACAGCTGCGAAATCCGCATCCATCCGACCGGGTCTGCCATTGCACGGCTGGGGACGATCTCGCAGGGTCAAGGCCATGCCACGACCTTTGCGCAGATCATCGCCAGTGAGATCGGCCTGCCTGCCGATGACATCACGCTGGAGGAAGGTGACACCGACACCGCGCCTTATGGGCTGGGGACATACGGGTCTCGGTCCACGCCTGTCGCCGGGGCGGCAACGGCGATGGCCGCCCGCAAAATCCGCGCCAAGGCACAGATGATCGCGGCTTACCTGCTGGAGGTGCATGACGACGACGTCGAATGGGACGTGGACCGGTTCTCGGTCAAAGGCGCGCCCGAGCGGTTCAAGACCATGAAGGAAATCGCCTTTGCCGCCTATAACCAGGCCATCCCCGGTCTGGAGCCCGGTTTGGAAGCGGTCAGCTACTATGATCCGCCGAACATGACCTATCCGTTCGGAGCTTATGTCTGCGTCATGGAAATCGACGTGGATACCGGCGAATGGGAGGTTCGGCAGTTCTATGCGCTGGACGATTGCGGAACCCGGATCAACCCCATGATCATCGAAGGGCAGGTCCATGGCGGCGTGACCGAGGCCCTGGCCATCGCGATGGGTCAGGAAATCGCCTATGATGAGATGGGTAACGTCAAGACCGGTACCTTGATGGACTTCTTTTTGCCGACGGCATGGGAGACGCCGAATTACACCACCGATCACACGGTGACGCCGTCTCCGCACCATCCGATTGGTGCGAAGGGTGTGGGCGAAAGCCCGAATGTGGGCGGCGTGCCTGCATTTTCCAACGCGGTGCATGATGCGTTCCGGCCTTTTGGTTTGGTGCAGAGCCACATGCCGCATGACCACTGGCGTATCTGGAAGATCGCGAATGGGTTGGGGATGCACGGGTAACCGGGTTCGAACCGGCTGACGCCGGTCCGACCGAAGCGAGGGGGCATCGTCCATTGTTTCTCGAACCAATGGTGTAACAATGAACGATCCCCTCGGACCCCCGGGGTGTTTTTGGCCAGATGAAGATTGGATCCTGGTTTTGACTTTGAGTGATGTTCAGAACGGATTGGCCGCGCAAGGCTATGTCGCCGACGATCGGCTGGCGATGGCATTGCACCTGGCGCAGGCGTTGGGACGGCCATTGTTGCTGGAAGGCCCCGCAGGTGTTGGCAAAACCGAGGTTGCCAAAGCGGTGGCCGCTTGGCGGGATACGCGCTTGATCCGACTTCAGTGCTACGAAGGGCTGGACGCAAGCCACGCGATCTACGAGTGGAATTACCAGCGTCAGCTGTTGGCCATCCGTGCGAGCGACGCGCAAGGTGGTGTTGACGAGGGGCAACTGTTTTCTGACGCATATCTGCTGAAACGGCCTTTGTTAGAGGCTATTTCACAGAGCAATCCTCCGGTTCTGCTGATTGATGAGATTGATCGGGCGGATGAAGAGTTCGAAGCCTATTTGCTGGAAATACTGTCCGATTTTCAGATTACGATCCCGGAACTGGGTACGATCAATGCACGCTCCAGACCGATCGTGATCCTGACTGCCAATGGGACACGTGATCTTTCGGACGCGCTGCGTCGCCGGTGTCTGTACAGTTTCCTCGACTATCCGTCGCGCGAGACAGAAATGGCGATCCTGCGCGCGCGGATGCCCGAAGTCGAAGCAGGGCTGGCGCGTCAGATTATTGGGGTCGTGCAGGAATTACGCAAAGAAGACCTTGAGAAGGTGCCGGGCATTGCCGAGATGCTGGATTGGGCGGCCGCATTGTCCGGGCTTGGGGTCAATGATCTGGCCCAGTCACGGGATGAGGTGCAGGCGACTTTGGTCTGCCTGCTCAAGACCGCTGCGGATTTTGATGCCGCGCCGCCCGAAGTCATGGATCGTCTGATCGGGAAGGTGGCGTGATGCAGGTGACGCGTTTTCCATCTCGGGGCGCTGGTTTGTCTGACCGCATGTCGGGGTTCATTGCGCATCTTCGTATGAACGGTCTGCAGGTTGGCCCGCGCGAGACCGGAGACGCCCTCGCAGCTTTGTCAGCTGTCGAAGCAACCGATGCGGAACAGGCCCGGCAAGCGCTGCGTGCTGTTCTGGTCGGGGATGCCGAGGGGTGGCGGCGCTTCGATGATTTGTTCGAAGCTTATTGGTTCAACACCGGCAGGCGTCGCGCGGGGAAGAAACAGAGCGCGCACTTGCGGGTGCAATCTGCAAAACCAATGATCTGGCAGGCTGACAGCCGGACGGCCCAAGACGCGGGCGCTGACACAGAACACGCCACCGTTCCCGACCCGAGTGAGGGAGATGCCGAAGGTACGGACGGAATGCTGATTGCAACCCGAATTGACAATCTGTCGCGTCGGGATCTGCGAGAACTGATGGATGAGCAGTCTCTAACACAGGCCCAAGCGACTGCTGCGCGCCTGGCCCGCGCGATCCGGGATCGCCGGTCGCGGCGACGCAAACAGGCATTGCGTGGAGCGGTACTGGATATGCGACGCATTCAGCGGGCAAGTCTGGCGCGCGGTGGTGAGCCAATGGACCTGTATCGCCGCGCGCGCCCTCTGCGCCCGATGCGAATTGTTGCGCTGTGTGATGTCAGCGGCTCGATGACGGTTTACGCGCGCGTGTTTCTGGCGTTTCTCAAAGGGCTGGTCGGCAGTGGTACGCAGGCGGATGCCTATCTGTTTCACACCCGGTTGATGAGAGTCACAGATGCATTGCGCGACCACGATTCCTTGCGCTCCGCCGGGCGTTTGTCGCTGATGGCGGAAGGGTTTGGAGGCGGTACAGATATCTCAGGCAGCCTCAACGCGTTTCTGAACGGCTACGGCGCTCGGGCGTTGAACGGACGCACGGTCGTGTTGATCCTGTCGGATGGGTATTGCTGTTCCGATCCGAAGGCCTTGGGCGATGTATTGGAGCGGATCCAGCGCAAAGCCCGACGGATCGTTTGGCTGAACCCGTTGAAAGGCTGGCAAAACTATCAACCGATTGCGGCCGCGATCCGTGCGGCCGAACCCCATCTGGATGCACATCTGCCGGCGAACACGCTAGAGGCGCTTGCTGCGCTAGAGCCGCAATTCCGCAAGTTGTGACGAGAGGCACATATGACAGGATTCGACATCTTCGACACGATCGAAAAGCTGCGCCAGAATGACGATCCGTTCTGCGTTGCAACTGTATTGCGGACGGCAGATGCGACCTCGGCCAAAGCGGGTGGCAAGGCGGCGATCACGCAGGATGGACGCATACTGGGCCATTTGGGCGGTGCCTGCGTACAACGGGCGGTGCTGTCGTCGGCGCAGCGGGCATTGACGACAGGCACCCCGCAGATGATCCGCGTCAAACCAACGGAAAAGGTCGTGGCCATGACAGACCCGGACGGCGTGCAAACCTTCAAGAGCGGATGCCCCTCGGGCGGAACGGTTGATCTGCTGGTCGAGCCATACCAGCACGCACCCCGGCTGGTAATATTTGGCGATACGCCAATTGCAAACGCTTTGGCGGCGTATGCCACATTGACCGGACTGCGTGTCTTTGTCCCGAAGGGGCGCGAGCAACCGGGTCAGACCGGGTTCGATCCGGAAAATCTGCCTGAGCTTGCGATTGAGCCGCGCGACTTCGTCGTGGTCGCCTCGCAGGGCAACGGTGATCGGGTGGCCTTGAAATCGGCCCTGGTGTCACCGGCCAGGCGGGTATCTATGGTCGCCAGCGCGCGCAAGGCGAAGGTTCTGTGCGACAAGCTGGTAGCGGAGGGTCTGGACAAGGCCCGCGCAACCCAGCTCAAAGCGCCGGCAGGGCTGCATATTCACGCGGTCGATCCGCACGAGATTGCACTGTCGATTCTGGTGGAAATTATTGGATGGAAAAACACGGACCGATCCGAGGAGGCGGCGCATAATGAAAAAATGGCGTGACCGTTGGCGGAGATTCTGGCCTAAGAGACCAGAACGGACCACAACAGAGGCGACCGAAGAGGCGCTGCGTGTCTATCCAAGGTGTTGTTGAAAAAGGGAAACAGGAATGGAGCTGAGTGACGAAATCCGAATTGCCGCCCCGCGCGACACGGTGTATCGGGCTTTGAACGACCCGGACATTCTGCGCGAATGCATTCCGGGATGCGAGGAGTTGACCCAATCGGAACCTGGAAAGCTCGAAGCAAAGGTGGTTCTGAAGATCGGGCCGGTCAAGGCGCGGTTTGCTGGCGAAGTGACGTTGGACACCTCGAACGCCCCTGACGGGTTCACACTGTCGGGCGAAGGCAAAGGCGGCGCCGCCGGTTTTGCCAAAGGTGGCGCCGATGTGACGCTGACCGAAGACGGCGACGAAACCGTCTTGGGCTACACCGCCAAGGTGGATATCGGCGGGAAAATCGCCCAGCTGGGCAGCCGATTGATCGCTGGGACGTCGAAGAAGCTGTCAGGCAAATTCTTTACCAAATTCGGTGAGGTCGTCTCGGAGCAAGTCGGAAACTAGCTACTGCTCTCCAGACGTAGGCGTGATCAGAGGCATAGTTTTTTTGCCTCTTCAGAACTGTTCCACCTCCTGTGGCGGAAAAAGAACCATTAATTTGAGACACAAGGTTGTTGGCCGGTGATCCAGGTCCCGAAGCCGTACTCAACAGATGGCGCTCTCTCGATAGGTTGAGGACGTTCGCCAGATCAGGCTTTGGTCACTAAATCCATCTGCAGACCGCGTGTTTCAATTGCGTTTCTCGTGTCTATAATTGGTATGTTCAAAGCGACAAGGCGCTCATAATCAATGGCGTCATGGTCCGTGGAAATGAGAATGGCATCGTAATCATTTGCCTCGACATTTTCGAGGTTGACGGCTCGGCGATCCAAAAGTTGTGGAAAATTCCGCATCTTGGGAATTGTTTCGATGAGCGGGTCCACAAAATCGACTTGGGCGTTGTTTGCCAGCAACATATCCATCAATACGACTGATGGGCTTTCGCGCATATCCGGGACATTTTTCTTGTAGCTGATACCGACCAATAGAACTCGCGACTTGGACAGACCCTTACCGAATTTTTGATCCAAAACTTCACGAAGCTTGCCGATAACAAAATGCGGCATGTTGACGTTTATTTCACCAGCCAGCTCGATAAATCGGGTTGTATGACCAAACTCGCGTGCTTTCCAAGACAAATAGAAAGGGTCAATTGGGATGCAATGCCCACCAAGGCCAGGCCCGGGATAGAACGGCATGAACCCAAAAGGCTTGGTGGCAGCGCCGTTGATCACCTCCCAGATATCGATATCCATAGCGTCGAAAATGACTTTCAATTCGTTTACGAGCGCAATGTTAACCGCGCGGAAAACATTTTCGGTGATTTTGACTGCTTCAGCGGTGCTGGTGGACGAGACCGGAACAACGTTGTCGACAACGTTTCTGTAGAAACTTTCGGCTAGGCGTCTTGCGGCTTCGGTATCCGCACCTACGATTTTTGGTATGGAGTGCGTTCGATATTTTTCGTTCCCCGGGTCTTCGCGCTCGGGACTGAATGCGACCCAAAAATCTTTATTGGCTTTAAGGCCACCGGTCTCCAGAAGCGGGCTTAGCACATCCTTTGTGGTGCCCGGGAATGTCGTTGATTCTAGTACAACAAGCGTATCTGGGGACATGTGCTCAGAGATCGCCAGAGCCGTCTCCTGCACGTATGTCAAATCGGGTTCGCGATGAAGGGTCAATGGCGTGGGAACGCAAATGACAATAACATCGCACGTAGAAAGTTGAGCGAAATTGCTCGTCCAGGAAACTTTTTCGGCATCGGTAACAGACACCAACAACTGGTCTGAAACCGCATCAATATAACTGTTGAGCGCGACCAGTTGCCGAATTTTATCCTGGTCAATATCGAACCCAACGACATTGAAACCGCGGGATGCCGCCGTGACCGCCAGAGGGAGCCCGACATACCCCAGACCGACAACCGCAATTCTGGCGGTCCTGTCCTCAAGCGCAGCAAACACTTTTGATTCGATAGGGTCATTCATGTTCATTGTAGATTTCCAGAGGTTTCCGGCAGGCGATTTTGTATAAGCACGAAGCGGGATGCTGTGCGCTCATTTCTGAACCGGTATATTCTCGAATTTGGTTTATCCTCAAGCCAATTGGCGCTCAGGAGTGATTTGTTCGCCGTCGTTCGGTCTGAATGTTCGAATTCATCGAGGCAGAAAACACCTGGGATGTCGAATCCAAAGACGTTCTTACGGCCGGACTGTTAACAGATTCTTTCAATCCTTTTTAGAACCCTGAGAGCACAGCGCGAACGCTTTCCAATCAGCGGATTGATCTGACAAGCATAAACGCCTCGGCTTTGTCTAGCCCAGCGGTGGCCCCTCGCCAAGTCGACAATGCGTCCAATGCCGCAATCGAGCGGGTGTGCGGGTAGGGACGCATCTCGGATTGGTATGCCATCAACGCTGCTGCCTTTTGTTCCCAATGGTCTGATACATCAACAAACCAGTTCGGCGTAAATGGCCGATCATGAGCCGGCAACTGCCATTCCGTGCTGGACGCCGTTTCAAACTGGAGAATTCGACGAACCGGACAATTCGGTTGTGCCCTTGCCGCTATTGTAACGGCGTCCGCGGTGTAGACATGGTCGATATTAACGTCGCCCTGATGGTGGGTGTAGATCGTATCCGGCGACAAATCAGCAATGAAGTGTTCACATATCTTCGCAATATCCAGCCTTGCTCTGGTGTCCATCGCATTGTCTGGCATGGTCTCAAAGAATACATCAGCAACGCCGAGAATATCGCATGCCGACCGACATTGCGATTGGCGGATCGACGCCGACCTTTCGGAAACCTTATCGCGCGACGCTTCGCCATCCGCCAGCACCAAAACGTTCACTATGTCGCCTTCGGCGGCATGGCGCGCTAATGTGCCGCCAGCACCGATCGTCTCGTCATCGGGGTGCGCAACTATCACAAGAACGTTTGATCGCAACGGTTTCATTCTCCTGATTTCCTCTTTCTTATGATCACCTTCGCGCGCACTTCATCACCGTGTTGAGTCGCCTCTGAAAACTCGTAGATTAGGCCTTCGTGCTGAAAGAACGCCGGCGGATAGCCTTCGGCGTCCAGCATGCGAATGTAATCGTAGACGTCGTTCACTTGGGACAGATGAGACAAGTTACCGTCCTGTCGTTTTCGGCGCACGAACGCTGTAACGTCACCCTGTTGCGGCACGGGCGCGGGATTGGTTCGAATCAGCTCCGCGATCATGTCCCAGGTCATTCGAGCGCATCGCCGCAGAATTTCTTCAGCCGAACCATCCAGCGCCAAGTCGCTTTTGAAATAGATCGGCCCAGCATCGATTTCTTCGGTCATCCGCAAGGCCGTGAGCTTGGTGTGTCTGTGCTTTCGGACAATCAGGTTTTGCAACGGTGAACCGCCGCGCCCATAAGGTAAGTCCGTCATATGAAAACAAACACATTCCGTTTCACTAATAATGTTTGACGGAACGATGTGGCTCCAATGAGGAAAGAAAACGTATCTCGGTGCAATATTTGCGACAAGTTCTGCGGTCAGGTCAGTCGGCTCTGCAACGTAGGTCCATTGTCCCGGAAAACTCGGAGTATGAAGATCAAACAGTTCTTTGTGCCAGGACTTATTTGCCGCAACGATATAGTTAGTCATCTAGCACCATTGAACTATTTTGCGGAGTCTTCGTGTGTACGAACATGTTGTTCCCAATAGCTTCAAACCCGCATTTCGTGAACAGCCGCATCGAGGCCGTGTTTTCGGGCAGAACATGTGCGAAAATCTTTTGACCGGTGTGGATGTCGATCAGGTCGCGCAATGCGCGGCCAGCAATCCCCCGACCTTGCAGTTCGGGTGCGACTAAGATCGAAACCTCCTCATTTTTGTGCCCGAACACAGCATCAGGCACCTCAGCTGTTTCATCCAATCTGACGAAACCGGCGGGAATGTTTCCGTAGAGTACGATCCATGTTTTATCAGGCATCGATCGCAGCCGATTTTCATACCATCTAAGGTGATCAGACCATTCTGGCACGACCGAGGATCTAAAGTGACGTCTGGTACCTGGAAAGCTTTGCCATTCGTACAAGATCTCGGCGTCTGGCGGACCAGCAGGCCTCAATTGCACCTCAAGCTTGTTAGGTACATAGGTCAAAAGGGTCTTCAATGCGCGAATGGAGCCTCCCCCATCTGCTATTGCTGCTGAATTCTCGCTCAGCTGTTCAAGCTGGCTTATATCGCGAAGAAAAGGCAGGAGCGTCTTGTTCACCCATGTTTTTGCCGTCTGTTGGCCGATCGAAGCGGTGCCGTCCCGAGCGCGTGCAAACTTCCCTCCGGAGACCGCAATCCCCGATTGCGAAAGGTTTTGGTCGACCGTTTGTTGGTTATCCGCAATCACTATGTTGAGCGTTGGGATCCCCAAGCAACATCGTTCCCAAGTCGAACTGCCAGCTGCACCAATGCAAACATCGATCGAGGCGATCACCTCGGCAACATTCTTTATGTTGTAGTGCACTTCTAAGCTCTCGGCGTGCCGCCGACATAGTGACATCAGGTTTTCGAGATGCGGGTAAACCGGCCCGACCAACGCATGAATTTTCAAACCAAGCTCAGGCGCGATTTCGAGAATGGCAGGCAGCAGAAACCCAAGCGCATCATCCTGGTCTCCGCCGCCCAAAGCAATAAGCAGAGACCTCGGTGGCTCCTCGCTTCGCGCCCTAGACTGCCTGCGACGAAGTGAGCGAGGACGTTGTTGTACAAATTCCGGACGCAACAGCGCAAATTCGCTTCCGACCAGAACATTCGCGTTGGCAGGTACCAACCCTGAATACTCCTGCGGGTCTTTTCCGAATGTCGTGTCAAGGATTGTGTCCGCGGTATGGTTGCGGCCAAGGTCATCAATTGCAAAAATTGGCAATTTCAATTCAGAAGCAACGAGAGTTTCCCATTCGGCACCGAGGCTATAGTGATCGACGATCATTGCAGAGAGTTTCGCGGTTGGGCGGTTCTTCAGTTCCTTGCAAACACAACTTGCATCAAAAGCTTCACTGGTGCCAAGCCAGGCGCTGTATAGGTCGGCGCTTTGTGGAGGCTTTGGCCCGCCTTGGTTCAATATTGTCACCTCATGTCCGAAAATTCGAAGCAATTGTTCTAGTTCTGGAGAGAGGTTTCTGGACAAGAAAATCGTGCTGAACTGCCTTTCTCGTAGTGCGTTTGCCAACGTCAGGCAGCGCATCACGTGGCCTGTTCCGATGCGCGCAGAACCATCCACTCGAAACACAAACCCGTACCTGTGGTTCGGGTCAGTTTCATCACTCTTCATCTAACATTGCCTTTGCACGATACGCAGTTTCATTGGCGTTGGCGGCCTTATGTGTAAGTTGGATGTCGCTTTTGACCTCCTAACACATTTGATCCGCTAGGCCATAGCCCATCCGAATTCGGCCCAGACAATTTGAACGGGGTGACGATCGCGACCCAAAAAGCAAAAAGTTAGTTGCGAGGTGTTACAAACGTGCTGCTCAAAACGCCCTGTTCGCGTGACCGCCGCAAGATAGCCACCGGTGCGCTTTGGTAGTCGCGGATCTTGCCGTCATACTGATATCACGAGGTTCCGCGCCCAGAGATCAAATTGAGGCAGTCCTTACAATTGCCCACTGCCCGTCAGTAGTTCCGTAATAATTGGCAAAGGAATACTCCTCGCAGTTTTTGAGGACACAAAGAGCGAGACCATGGAATGGCCAACCTCTGGAAATTGGTTCTGTCAAGCTGGTCCCGCTTGACGTCACTTTGAAAAAACAGAAGCAATTGGAGTTCCCATGCGAACGTCTTCGGAACAGAGTAGAAAGAGCCGATTGTCGCCCGAGTGCCTGCAACAGCATGGCCGAATACTCGGAGTTCCTGCGACGGTGAAGCACTTTGTGTTAAGACTAGAAAGGTATGAAAAGCGCATGAGATAGAGTCAAACTCGGGTGAAAACCAGATCAGTCGCAGCCACTTGACCGAAAATCATGCAATCTTCTATGAGGGGCTTGCGGAAGGTGACAACGCGCGAAACTTCAGAGAATTTCTCGTGAACAGAAAACTCTTTTCAGGCAAGGTCCGATAATGCTGCCAATCGTCATTCAATGCCGCCTCAATTCTTCACGCCTTCCCGGGAAAGCCGCTTTGGATATGTGTGGGAAACCGCTTTTGGTTCGTGTCATCGAGAGATGCAGAGCCGCGAGCTATGCTTCTGATGTCATCTTGGCAACGTCACAAGAAAGTCAGGATGATATTCCGATAGCAATGGCGGATTCGTGCGGGGCCAAGTCGTATCGCGGCCCATTGAACGATGTAAGAAAAAGGTTCATTGGCTGCGCTAGTACGTTCGGGGCCAAGACAATAATCCGCGTCACGGCAGACAACCCTTTTGTGGAACCTGCTCTAATAGATGCGTTGATTGCGTATAAACACGCAAACCCGGATTGTGCTTATGCAGTGCATGACCTTAGTCAGACAGTCTATGGGGTCGCGGCGGAGTTGATTGATATGGATATGTTGGATTCGTTGGAAACGGTTCTTCCTGAGAAAGGGCGCGAACACGTGACTACCGGCTTGGTTGATTTAGAAACCGCTGTTGTTTTGTCGCCGCCCAAAGAATATCGTGATCAATCGCTGGCATTGACAGTTGATACTTTGATTCAATACCAGACCGCGTGGCGCATAATGAACAAGTTCGGTAACGGGGCCGACGCCGTCCCGAACATCGTCGCCGCCTACCAATCGGGTTCTGAACCGAGCATCGATTTTCAAATGAGACCTTAAAGACCGATGAAACTTGTGCTTGGGACTGCAAATCTCGGTCTTGCTTACGGGAAGGCAAAGTCAAGGTGTTTGCCAACCAAGAAACTTGCATTTTCAATTCTCGAGCGCGCGATCGACCGAGGGTTCTCTGCTATTGATACGGCCCCGGCATATGGTTCCAGCGAAGCGAGAATTGGCGAGTATCTATCGCGTTGTGCAACGGGTACAATGGGCGCTTGCATATCCACCAAAACGCATCCGTCGCTACACCTTGAACCATATGGTAAAGCGCAACCGGTTCTGGAGGGGTTTTCGCAGTCTCTACAAGCACTTGGGTTGGATGCGATCTCCCAGGTTCTCTTGCACCGCTGGGAACAATACGAAGCAGCCGACGGAAAGATTTGGAACGCACTCAAAACCTTGAAAGAAGAGGGTTTGATTGATCGAATTGGTGCTTCGGTGCAGTCTCCTGACGAATTGGAGGCGGCATTGGGATGTGCGGACATCGACACGATTCAACTCGCGTGCAATATTTTGGATTGGCGTTATGAGGCGCGCGCTTTGGACGTTCGAATGGCGCAGTCTGACAAACGGATTGAAGTGCGCAGCGTCTTCTTACAAGGCCTGCTTGGACTATCCCCATCTGTGAAGTTCCCCAAGATCTCTGATGCGTACGACGAGCTTGAAATTCGTAACTTCCTTGTCGAAGCAGCAGCGAAGTTTACGAATGGCGACGTAATAGCCTTGTGTCTTCGTTATGCGGCGTCGTTGCACTGGGCGGACGCTTTGGTGATAGGGGCCGATAGTCCGGGCGAAATTGACACTTTATCTGATATCCTAGATACGGGTCCTTTAACTGCGGACGTGATCTCCGAGCTTCCTGCACTGCGACCGCACGTCCCTGCATCGTTTCTTGACCCAGCGCAGTGGCAGTAGGATCTGAAAGTATGACAACCAGCCGGTTTGAACGGTCAGGAACAAAGAGTGATTGCCTTAATAACTCATTGGTGCTTGTAACAGGGGCGGCAGGTCATCTGGGGCGAGAGATAGCTTTCGGTCTTGCGCATGATGGGGCCATTCCGGCGCTTAATGGCAGAAACAGAAAAAACCTTGAAGCTTTGGCTGAGGACCTGGATCAGAGTGGGTATCACAGTCTTGTTTTGCCAGCCGACGTCGGTGACGTGCCAGCCATGTCAGATATCCTGGATCACCTCGCGGACCACGCAGACAATAGCGGGCTAAGCTTTGATGGCCTTGTAAACAACGCATTTGCCGGTACCAGTTCTGACGATCACGACGATTTTGCAAGCCTTTTTGCCGCTGCTGCGAGGGTTAATCTTGGCGCAACCGCAGAATTGACGGAACGATTTGCGAACCTGCCGCAGCATTATCCGCGGTCTGTCGTGAATGTTTCATCAATCTATGGAGTTGTGAGTCCGGACCCTAGCCTCTATCCCGAAGGTGTGCCCATTAACCCTGTTCATTACGGCGTCACAAAAGCTGGACTTTTGCAATTGACCCGGACCATGGCCGTCTGTCTGGCCAAGAAGAACATACGCGTAAACGCCGTCATTCCGGGACCCTTTCCCAAACCCTCGGTGCAACAAGAAAATCCGGAATTTTCCGAAAGACTTGCCGGTCGAATACCCCTGGGCCGTCTGGGTGAAGCACGGGAGGTTTATCCCGCCATTCGCTTTCTTTTGCGTCCCGATTCCAGCTTTGTCACCGGTGCCAGTATCCCTGTCGATGGTGGTTGGACAGCCATCTAAGGAGGCCTGCGCCACAATGATCTTTGACCAGTCATATTCTGATGCATACCAAGACTTCCCCACGAGTCACTTCAGGTCCAAGTTCTGGGATTTCTACAAGGTCATTTGGGAAGCCGAGCGCCGCTTTGACCTCGTTTTTCGACGTGATCATAATGTCGCTGTTTGGACCGCAAACCGTGTAAGGTTCTACTATTTGATCGCGGAGAAGCTCGGTCTTTATGACTCACAAATGAGTGTCAATTCCGGGCCTATTCAGGTGACTCTGGAGGATCAGTTCGCCCCAATTGCACCGGTTAATCATATTATTCAAACTGGCGCCAACGGCCCTGCAACAGACCTTCGTAAACGACCGCGTGGCTGCGTGTACACCAGCGAAATCGTCGACCGGTTGTTGAACGCGGGAAGCAGCTTATTGTTGATCCATGGAGCGCCCGAAGATCTCGATCCACATCCGAAGATGCAGGCGATGTCCTTTGATGATTTTAACCGCCGTGTTCGGCAAAATTTGCTCAAGGAAAAGCAAAAGTCCATAAAGTTGGATCCGGAAGCTATCGAATTTTGGGACAGCGTTTCAGCGTATTTTCACGACGAGCTTGGCATCGAGGTTTTTGATTCAGAGGGCATTCGAAGGCGTATTCAAAGCCACCGTCGACAATATGCAGCACACCGAGAGTTCCTCAGGCCGTTGCAAGCGAATTCGCTGGTCTGCATGGCGCACTATTTTCGGTCGCCGCTGATCGAAGCGGCCAAGAATCTGAAGTTGTGGACCGTCGACTACCAGCACGGAATTAACAGCCGTTATCATTTGGGATACGGCTATCCCAACGTTCGACCAGAGCATCGAAATATTCCTTATATGCCAGATGAATTTTGGTCTTGGGGAAAGGTATGGACCGACGAGAGCTGGTTTCCTACCGAATGCTGCGCCCCGCGGCAGCTTGGCCATCACCAAGAGAAACGAAATGCGGAAACGCCAGTCTCGTTTTTGGAGCGGCCAGAGAAAACGATCTTGATCGCAACGTCGTGGGCGATGCAGTCCCAATTTCGGAGCATCGCAAAACAATTGGCCGATAAATACCCTGACTGGACAATACGATTGAAACTCCATCCAAGAGAGGATGCATCAAGTTATGCGAGTGTATTGGCGGATAGCAAGAACCTAGAATTGATCCGCAAGGATGTCGATATTCGGGACGCAGCGGCAAAAGTTCGATATGTCCTCAGCATCTGTTCCAGCTCATTATTCGACGTGTTGCTTGAGGATTGTAAGATTGCCGTACTCAACGCACCTGCAATTGAATACGCCGAAGACTTCGCTACGCGATTTGACGTACCGGTCCTGAATTCGGACGCGGCGAATTTTGCAGATGTTATCAGGGCAATGCGCGACCAAGACATTCCTAAGCGCGACGTCTTTCATGTCGTTACGGAAGAGGAGTGGGACCTGCTGACAGATTCGCTGTCGACGCCAATAGACTCCGTGCGTCTCGAGAAGCTCGTCAACGACGACAAAAACCTTCCGTTCATGGACAGGAAACGGCTTCAATATTATAAGCAGCACTGTGATCACAAAGTACAGCCCGAATTACTGCTTATGCCTAACAAGGGCGGAGTTCTTCAGCGATTTTCTGCCAAAGCTGTCAGACGCAGGAAGCAGCAGACCTATTTTAACGCTATTCGCAATGGGCTCGACAGTCTTGGATCTCTGGACATGAGGGCCACCGCCCTTGAAACGGCCATCGTTTCAGGGTTGGAGCCAGCTCGGTTTGTTGGCCCGCTTCGCGAAATCGTTCAGAACGCAAGCCAGGCAGGAAATTCCGCTGCTCTGCACAAAATTACAGGCGTTATCCGTGCAGATACGAGCGCCCAAAATGCCCCACTTAGCGCGGAAATGTTCGAGCATTTTCTGGCCACGCGAACGGGCAGCGAGGTGCCCGATCGTCGAGCGAACGAGACTCATTGGACTGAAGCGATCTCATTGCTTCGAGACCTGTCGCCGGTTACCAACCGCCTTGCCAAAAGCTATGAGAAATTTGCGACTTTGGCTAACCAATGTTTCGCAGACACCCGCGTCTCGCAGGCCGAACGGTCACGGCTCAAATCCGAGCTCAGTAATCGCATCAAGTCTGGCGACAATTTCACGATGTTGCGGCTTGGAGACGGTGAGGTTTATGCTTTCTCGCCTGACTGGGTGTCCAAAGAAGCAATAATTGCGGATCAGGAACTTCGCGAATCCATGTGGTGGGAGCAGACAATCGCATCGGATATCCGTGAAGATCTCCAACAGCAGGCTCGGAAAGGAATAACAGCGGCAGATTATCTCGGAATACCATCCGCTTATCGGTTGCTGCGCGACATACCCAAGCTGTTGCTAAAAATGCGCGGACCCATTGAAACCTGGCCAAGAACAGCACGCGCCCACCGTATCTTGTTTGAAGAGTTAGAGCGAATGGTCGCGAGCAATGAACTGGACTGGTCTCAAAAGGCTTTGATCGACGACCGGTGCCATCAGGAACTCTTTTTGCCACAGTATTTGAGTGATTTTGCGGCACCTGGCCGACCTGCGGTTCTTGTAAATTGTTTCCCGATGGATGAAGTCAATCGTGTTCTGGGCAATCGCTTTTTTTCTCATGAAATTCGATTACCACCCCACAAGAAGGTAAGGCACCTTGTTCCAGAGGACGCATTGAGTGCTATCGCGACACCGCTGCTTATGGAAGATATCCTCGATCAAGTGAACAATTTGGCCCAAGACGGCGCTATCTTTTTTGTTGCGGGTGGTTTCCCCGGGAAAGCAATCATCAACCGCATTGCCAAGCTAGGGGCAACCGCACTGGATATCGGTGCTTCTGCGGACTATTGGATGGGCGCCACCACCCGTGGCCCGTTGGATTTCAAACAGTATGGCAAGCCCGCTTAGCGGCGTGGCTGGTCCAATCCACATCTCGGAAAAGTGCACTTTGCTTCCGGTTCAGATTTTGTCCCAATCCAATGGCTCACCGGCTGAAATCGCGACTTTGGCCTCGCGACCCAATACCAAGTCCAATTGCTTGGGTGCGATTCCGTGGCCGGGCCTGATGACTCTGATATTGTCTCGGGTAAGTCGTTCACCAGCGTCGATATCTTTGACCGCGAAGATAGAGCGTCGAAACTTGATATTTGACCTTTCCTGACCAACCAAATCGAACGAGACTTGCCCCAAGGCAAGCCACGCCTGACGGCTGGACGCGCACAGTTCGCGAAATTCATTTGGCTCGAGACTGAATTCAGCATCGGGGCCACCATCCTCGCGGGCAAGCGTAAAGTGTTTTTCAATCACACAGGCACCGAGGGCGACAGCAGCAACCGCAACGGCATTGCCTTGCGTATGATCCGACAGACCGATGGGTAACCCAAAAGCGGACTTCAAGGCGGGTATGGTGTTGAGGTTGGTGTCTTCGTCAGCTGCTGGATAACTGCTTACGCAATGGAGCAAAACGATTTCTTCGCAGCCTGCGTTGCGAGCGGTTCTTACAGCCTCGTCAATTTCAGCTAGGGTTGCAATTCCAGTCGACATGATCATCGGTTTGCGCTGGGCGGCGACCGATTTGATCAGGTCCAGGTCCGTCAGTTCGAACGAAGCAATTTTATAGGCCGGTACGTCTAACGATGAAAGAAGTTCGACTGCTGAGGTGTCAAAGGGCGTTGAAAAGAGTGTTACGCCACGGGCTTTGGCACGTTCGAACATGGCTTCGTGCCATTCGTATGGTGTCTGCGCCTCTGAATACAGGTCATAAAGATTTCTGCCATCCCAAAGCCCGCCGGAGATCTGAAACTCTGGCCGGTCACAATCAATTGTCATGGTATCGGGCGTGTAGGTTTGAATTTTGATCGCATCGCAGCCGGTTGCGGCCGCCGCGTCGATGAGGGACAACATCCGATCAAGCGACCCGTTATGATTAGCTGAAATTTCGCAAATTATGTAAGGTGGCTGATCAGCGCCGATCTTGCGCCCGTCGATGGTAATCGTTTCCAGGGTCATCTCTTCTTCCGTCACTGCTACCAGAATTTTGGCGCGCCTCGGTATGCGGCGTGCGTTGAAAGTTATTACTGAGTGGCTTGAATTGCTTGCCCCAAGACATCTATCACTCGGGTCTGATCTTCTTCAGTCAGACCGGGAAACATCGGCAGGCTTATCGCGCGGCTATAATAGTCTTCGGCCTTAGGGTAATCACCGGGGCTGAATCCAAGGTCCCGGTAATAGGGCTGAAGGTGAACCGGTATGTAGTGAAGATTGACACCAATACCTTCGGCGCGAAGACGCTCGAACACGCTACGGTGGATCGATGGGTCCTTCATCCTGACCACATAGAGATGAAAGGCAGAATAACAGCCTTCACTGCGTTTGGGTGTGTCCAACGCTAGGTCCGCGAGTTTGGCGTCATAACGGTCAGCAATTTGATGCCGTCGCAAGATAAAGGCTTCGAGCCTGTCGAGCTGCGACGACCCGAGCGCGGCAGCAATGTCGGTCATTCGGTAGTTCAGGCCCAGGCTCAACTGCTCATAGTACCAAGGACCGTGCGGTTCAAACCGCATCCTTGAAGGGTCTCGCGTAACTCCGTGCGAGCGGATGTCCATCATGGCGGACGCGAGTTCAGCGTTGTTCGTCATCGCCATTCCACCTTCTGTTGTTGTGACGATTTTGACCGGGTGGAAGCTGAAGACCGTTATGTCGCTGTACTCACAAGAACCGACCGGGTTCCCTTGATACTTTGCCCCGATTGCGTGCGAAGCATCCTCAATCACGCGAACCCCATACCTGTCGGCGAGTTCGGATATCCGTTTCATATTCGGTGATTGACCGCACATATGCACCGGGATCACTACTTTTGGAAGCTGACCGGATTGCGCGGCTGCACGCAACTTCTCTTCAAACGCATCGGGGCAGAGATTGAAGGTTTCTGGCTCGATATCAACGAAATCTACGGTCGCGCCGCACAGTCGGGCGGAATTCGCCGTGGCAACAAAAGTAATGGGCGATGTCCAAACCTGATCGCCTTCTCCAACTCCTAGTGCCATACAAGCAATGTGAAGCGCGGACGTGGCGCTGTTGGTCGCGACGCCGAACTTGGAATCTGTTATTGCCGTTACATTCGATTCAAATTCGGGAACCTTTGGTCCTTGCGTCAGAAAATCGGATTTCAATACACGCGCGACGGCTTCCAGATCATTCTCAGAGATATCCTGCCGACCGTAGGGAATCATCAGATTTTTCCGATCGAGCTGTGATTGGCCAGAATCCACTGGTGCAAGTCATCGTCACTCATCCATTCGCTGTTTTGATCGCTTGAGTAAACGAAGTCTTGCGCGACGCGTTTGCCATCTTTTATTCTGGCTTTGCTCGAGCCCCACTGATTGATCGCTGGAAGAATCTTGAAATAGTCATCGTATTCAAAGGTGAACGGGGCATCTTCCATACCGATCATCTGTTCGTGCAGCTTTTCACCGGGGCGAATCCCGACTGTTTCCTGTTCTGCATCCGGGGCGATGACCCGAGCGATATCCGTCACATTCATCGACGGAATTTTCTTCACGTATATTTCCCCACCTTCCATGTCGTCAAACGCATGCCAAACCAGTTTAACGCCTTCGTCCAAAGTGATCATGAAACGTGTCATGCGCGGATCTGTGATGGGTAATTTTCCGTTCTCCCGGATGGATAGGAAGAAAGGAATCACAGAGCCACGCGAGCCCATGACGTTTCCGTACCGAACAACTGAGAACCGGGTTCCGTGTTCGCCCGAGTACGCGTTACCGGCGATGAACATCTTGTCAGATGCAAGCTTGGTCGCACCATACAGGTTAATCGGGCTTGAAGCTTTATCCGTGGACAAGGCGACAACGCTTTTGACTTTTTTGTCAATGCTGGCGTCGATCACATTCATTGCACCCATGACATTTGTCTTGACGCATTCGAAGGGATTGTACTCGGCTGTGGGAACGATTTTCGTCGCCGCAGCGTGAACGACATGGTCGACGCCATCGAATGCCCTGTACAGACGCTCTCGGTCGCGAACATCCCCTAAGAAGAAACGGACACGCGGGTCGTTGGCAAACCCCTTCGCCATCTCATATTGCTTCATTTCGTCACGTGAGAAGATGATGATCTTTTTAGGGTTGTACCGCTCAAGAGTCATCGGGACGAATTTGTTTCCGAACGACCCCGTGCCGCCTGTTACAAGAATAGTACTGTTGGCGAGCATCCACTTATCTCCAGAAGTAACTCTTTTGAAACCGCGTTTCCTTCTGAGTTGATCAAAAAAGCGGATTCTATATGTCTGTACCGATCTATTTGCACAATCGAAGACTGTCCAGCCTTCACTCCAGTGTGTTGTCATATTGCGACTGAAACAGGCAAAGTCGACGCGGTATTGAGTGAGAACTCTATCAGTGTGCCGTGGGAAGAAGCTTGTTTCGGAATGAGTGGTTCTTAAGTGGCACATCAAATATTCTTTGCTCAACGACAGGACTGGCTGTGCGCCCAAGGCGCCGGCGGGCATAGGAGCAGCGCAAAAAAGGGTCTGCCCCATGTGTCCTGGGGCAGTAACAATATATGCAGATGAATTTCCGCGCTTTTGAAGTCAACGCCGAGAGTAACCTGAACAAATTTAGATTGCTCTAGTCGTTTGCGCGACTGAAAAAGACATTCGCTGAGCCGTGGCAAAAGACTGCTGGTCTGGGTTCTTTCTCTTCGGGACTTCCGTTTGCAATACGCTAAAGAATACAGTAGCAGCAGCTAAGAAGACTATCGGACATATTTTGATGCGTGCAATTCATCTCAACTACCACGAGATCACGGAAGACCCGCGTGTCTTGAAAGAGTGTACCGCACTATCAGAGCGTGGTGTGGATGTTACAGTCCTGTGCGCTCTGCATCCCGGATTTCCGGAACGCGAACAGGTTGGCTCGCTGGATGTTCACCGCGTTTCCTGGATGGATCGTAGCAAGTTAGATGCTGAGTACCTCGAAAACGTCTCGGAATTTCCGCGTTCAAAAGAGTTGGTACTACAGCGTTTGCAACCCTTGTTGCCTGCAGACAAAGAGGCGCGGGATTGTGTTGAGGAACACGTCAGGGTTGCAGATTTCGAACTGGACCCAAATTCAGCCTACCGAAATCATCGTGGATTGAAGCGCTTCGCCGCGAAGAGGGCGTATAGGCGCAATCTCAAGTCGATGGTCGCGACCATCGAGAGGGAATTGCAGCAAAAAGACATGGCGTCAGCGTTTGAATCTCGTGATCAATTGCAGCGCGAGATAATGGACTGGCACTCATCGAAGAAAGTGTCCACCGTCAAACACAACGATGTATATCAAGCATCGGCATTTCTGTTCGATCTGAATGCCCGGGCGCTCGAATTTGAAGAGAGCTTCGATATCGTCCACGCTCACGACATCTACACATTGGTAGCTGGCGTTCGTCTGGCCGCAGAAATGAATGCGAAGCTGATCTACGATGCCCACGAATACGAGCCGGAACGCGCGTCGAAGATGCCGCCGGAAGGTAACCAATTGGCAGATTCAATCGAACTCGACTGCCTTGAACGAACAGACGCTTTGGTTACTGTTTCTCCTGGTATTTGCGACCTTTACGCGAAACGGTTCTCAACCCGAGCGCCCACATTGATAATGAATGCCCCGGAGATCCACTCCAAGTTGCCAGATGAAGACACGTTGAACGCGCGAAAGAAAGCGTTTCGCGAACGGCTTGGGCTTAATCAAGACACTCCACTGTTGGTTTTTACAGGGCTCGTATTGGGTGAACAAAGAGGCCTGAGCCAGGTAGTCGTAGCCCTTCGGAGCCTAACGGACTACCACTTGGCGATACTTGGACCGCGACAAGAACACAACGATGCGAAACTGCTGGAAATGGCCAAAGCCTGCGGAGTTCAAGACCGCATTCACCTGCTCGAGCCCGTCGCTCATAGCGAAGTTGTTCCTACCATTCGCGCCTGTGATGTTGCAATCGTTCCGTTTCAGGATGCGGGGCTAAGTTATCGCTACGCAATGCCGAACAAGCTGTTCGAGGGAATCTTTGCCGGTCTTCCCGTGGCAGTCGCCGATCTTCCTGATATGAAGGCATTTGTCGAAGGACAAGGGCGAGGCATTGCAATGGACAGCACAGACCCCGACAATATCGCTGAAACCGTCGTAACACTCTACAACGACCGGAAGAACTACAAACTGGATTCTGAAGCATTTGATAATTTGGTAAGAAACTACAGTTGGTCGGCTCAGGCAACGCGGCTGCATGAACTTTATCAATCGCTTGATGCCAATTGAGTGAGCCCCGACAATCCCACGTCCAAATAAGAAGAGAATTTTGACAATGGTCGATACCGACAGACAAGAAACCCTTAGATTTGCTCTGGTAGGGTGTGGGCGCATTTCAGTCAGGCATTCGCAACTGCTGGGTGAAGGCATGATCCCAGGGGCAACCTTGGCCGCAGTTTGCGATGTTGACTTTGAAAAGGCGAAAGCGCTGGGCGAAAAGTACGACGTGCCGGCATTTGCAGACATGCACGAGATGATGAAAAGCGCCGAGCCTGATGTTGCCGTCGTTCTGACCGAAAGTGGCAATCATGCGCGGGACGTAATCGCGCTGGCCGGATACGGAAAGCACATCGTTGTCGAAAAACCGATGGCCTTGCGGCTGAGCGACGCCGACCGGATGGTCGAAGCTTGTGACCGCAACAACGTCAAGCTGTTCGTCGTCAAGCAAAACCGTTTCAACGTTCCCGTAGTCAGACTGCGCGAGGCTGTTGAGCAGGACCGTTTCGGCAAGCTTGTGATGGGTACCGTTCGGGTCAGGTGGTGCCGTCCGCAAAGCTATTACGATCAGGCATCCTGGCGTGGCACCTGGGCACAAGACGGTGGCGTTCTGACTAATCAGGCAAGCCACCATATCGACCTGCTGGAATGGATGATGGGTCGCGTGACGAAAGTCTCGGCCATGACGGCGCGACAGCTTGTCGATATAGAAGCCGAAGATACAGCCGCCGTCGTACTTGAGTTCGCCAATGGTGCGATTGGTATCATCGAGGCCACAACAGCAACCAGACCGAAAGACCTTGAAGGGTCTATTTCAATTCTTGGCGAAAAGGGTACGGTCGAAATTGGTGGTTTCGCGGTTAACGAAATGAAGACCTGGAACTTCACTGAGCCGATGGAAGGTGATGACGAAGTTCTGTCCAAATACTCGGTCAATCCTCCGAACGTTTACGGCTTTGGACACCAGGAATACTACCAGCATGTTGTGCGGGCGATTAACGAAGGGGGACCAAACCTAGTGGACGGTCTGGCCGGACGTCGCAGCCTGGAACTGATCAACGCGATCTACGAATCCGTTGAGACCGGTCAATCCGTGTCTTTGCGCTTTAATCCCCGCCACTCGCGCCTTGGGCGTTCCGAACAATCGGCGGTTGGAAACTAGACCAATGTCAGACGGAACCCACAGCGCAACACCTGCAAGAAAGTTCCAGGTCGGCTTGAAGGATGTGAAATTCGGCGCCAACGTTACCGTCATCGAACCCGCAAACGTCTATGGCTGCGAAATCGGCGACGATGCCTTTGTCGGCCCATTTGTCGAGATTCAGTCGGGGGCCAAGATCGGAGCCCGCACACGGGTACAGTCCCATGCCTTCATTTGCGATCTGGTCGAAATCGGAGCGGATTGCTTTGTCGGGCACGGGGTTATGTTCGTCAATGATCCGTTTTCGGTCGGTGGGCCCGCCCGTGGGCGAAAAGAGCTTTGGCGGTCTACCCAAATAGGCAACAACGTGTCGATAGGATCAAATGCGACAATCATGCCGGTTCGGATCTGTGATCATGTGGTCATTGGTGCCGGGGCGGTAGTGACCAAAGACATTGAAGAACCAGGTATTTACGCAGGCAACCCGGCGAAACTGATTCGGGTGATCGAGCCGGAAAGCTAAGGCAATTCGCAAAGTGGAAGATTCCTAATGGCAACAGTTCCTTTCAACGATTTGAAACGCCATCATGCACCGCTGCGCAAGCAGCTAGACGCGGCGATTGCGGACGTAATCGACAACTCGTCCTTCGTGCGGGGACCGCATGTGGAAGCGTTTGAGGAAAAATACTCGGCGTTGATGGGCGCGCGTCATACCGTGTCCTGTTCGGATGGAACAACGGCGCTCTATATCGCGATGCGTGCCCTAGGCGCGGGACCGGGTGACGAGGTCATCGTACCCGGAATGTCATGGATTTCGACAAGCGAAACCGTCAGCCAGACAGGGGCGACGGTTGTATTTTGCGATATCACACCCGATACCCATGTGATGGACCCCAATAGGCTTGAGGCGGCGATTACCGACCGCACCGTCGGTGTCATTCCGGTGCACCTTTATGGGCATCCGGCCCCAATGCTCGAGATTATGGAGATTGCGCGGAAGCACAATCTTTGGGTGCTTGAGGATTGCGCACAATCGCATCTGGCGACAATCGACGGCCAGCTGATTGGCTCGTTCGGAGACGTGGCATCCTATTCGTTCTATCCAGGAAAAAATCTGGGTGCGATGGGCGATGCCGGTGCGCTGACAACCAACGATACGACGCTGGCCGAAACGATGGCCAAATTTGCTCGGCACGGCGGCCTGCGTAAAGGCGATCACGAAATTGAAGGGATCAACAGTCGTCTCGACGGTATGCAGGCGGCGATTCTCAACGTGAAGCTTGATCACCTCCGGCAATGGACCGAAGCGCGTCGCGCGGCTGCCGAGAAGTATATTGAACGCTTATCTGAGATCGGCAGTAACAAATTCTCGGTTCCGACGATTGCAGCGGGCTGCAACCCGGTCTGGCACCTGTTTGTCATTCTGGCAGAGGACCGGGACGGGCTGGCGCAGCACCTCAAGGACCATGGCGTGCAGACGGTCATCAACTATCCCAAAGCCCTGCCGTTTCTGCCGTGCTACGCACCCAAAGGTCACACGGCGGAAGAATTCCCCAACAGCCACCGGTTGCAGAACAACTGCCTGTCCATTCCGATTTTCCCGGAAATTACGGATGCGGAGATTGATCAGGTGGTTGAGGCACTTAAAGCTTGGTGAGGAGCCGAGCAACTCGAGCAATGCAAAGGTCGCAAAAAACCCCGCCGGGCGAGGCGGGGTTATTCATTTCTTTCAGAATTGACGACCAGTCTGATCAGCCCTTCTTCAGAACCTCACGGCCCAGCAGTTCGGCAATCTGTACCGCGTTCAGGGCGGCGCCCTTGCGCAGGTTGTCACTGACACACCACAGGTTCAGACCGTTCTCGATGGTCGAATCCTGACGGATGCGGCTGATGAAGGTGGCGAAATCGCCCGCGCATTCGATGGGCGAGACGTAGCCACCCTCTTCGCGCTTGTCGATCACCATGATGCCCGGCGCCTCGCGCAGGATGTCGCGGGCTTCGTCTTCGTCCAGGAACTCTTCGAACTCGATATTCACGGCCTCGGAATGGCCGACGAACACTGGAACGCGGACGCAGGTGGCCGTGACCTTGATCGACGGATCGACGATCTTTTTGGTCTCGACAACCATCTTCCACTCTTCTTTGGTCGAGCCGTCTTCCATGAAGACGTCGATCTGCGGAATGACGTTGAAGGCGATCTGTTTCTGGAACTTCTTCGGCTCAACCTCGGTCGTGGGGTTGTAGATCGCCTTGGTCTGATCCCAAAGCTCATCCATGCCCTCTTTGCCCGCACCCGAAACCGACTGGTAGGTCGAGACAACTACGCGCTTGATCTTGGCGCGGTCATGCAACGGCTTCAGCGCGACAACCATCTGCGCGGTCGAGCAGTTGGGGTTGGCGATGATGTTCTTGTTCTTATAGTCGTGGATCGCCTGCGGGTTGCATTCCGGTACGATCAGCGGGATCTCCGGATCATAGCGATAAAGCGACGAGTTATCGATCACCACGCAGCCAGCCGCCGCCGCCTTGGGGGCGTAGACTTTGGTTGCCTCGGAACCCACGGCAAACAGCGCCATGTCCCAGCCGGTAAAATCGAACGTGTCCAGGTCTTTGGTCGTGAGCGTCTTGTCGCCAAATGTCACCTCGGTACCCAGCGAACGACGGCTTGCCAGTGCGGCAAGTTCATCGACGGGGAACTGGCGTTCTGCCAGGATGTTCAGCATTTCGCGGCCCACGTTACCCGTGGCGCCGACGACGACGACGCGATAGCCCATTTCATGTCTCCAATGTTAAGGACGCGCGTTCATAGCTGCGTTGCGGCAAAGAAAAAAGGCCTATTGCGCAGGTTTTCGGCCTGTCACACCGATTTGAGGCAAATGGGCGCGGTCAGGTGGCATCCAGCAGCGAACGATAGACCCGGACAATCGCCTGCGCCTCACCTTCGATTCGAAAATTGTGTTCGACATGCGTGCGCGCGGCGCGGCCTTCGTCAGCCAGTTTTTCGGGGTCGGACAACATGTCGGACAAGGCGTCGGCCAGCGCATCTGCATTGTCTTTCTCTACCAATCGGCCGGTGACGCCATCTTCGATCTGCGCACTGAAGGCCCCGACACCGTGGCAGGCGATCGCCGGAACGCCCGACGCCATCGCCTCAAGCGGGGTCAGGCCAAAGCCTTCGTGACGGGCTGGGGCCACGAACAGGTCCAGTGCGCGGTAGGTCTCGACAATCTCGTCCCAGGGACGTTCGCCCAGAAAACGGACCCTGCCGGTCAGTCCGGCAGCAGCAAGCTTTGCTTCCTGGTCTTGCTGAAAACTTTCGAATTCCTTTGTGGCGCGGCCCGTAAACACGATCTGTGCATCGGGGTAGGACGGCAGGACGCGGATAGCGGCGTCCACCAGCAGATCGACCCCCTTTTGGGGGCGGATGCGGCCAAAACAGCCGATCAGCGTACCGCCGGGCAGCCCGAGTCTGGCGCGCAGAGCGCCCTTGTCATCTTCGGGGTGGAACAGATCGGTATTTACCCCGTGCATGATGACGGTTGAAGGATGCTCCAGAAACGAGGCCGCTTGCGGCGTCGTCGCAATCAAGGCGTCCATTTTCGAGATCAGCCATTTGGTAAACCCCGAGTGATCGCGCTGCGCCGCCGAGGTGAAGAGCAGCGTGAAATTGCACCGAAAGATCGATCTCAGCATGAGCCCCATCAGCATCTCGGTGTTTCGGCGCGCGTGCCAGACACGCCGGATCCGTCGCGACAAGAACGGTACTTTCCAGAGTCTGATGTGGGGGATCTCGGCCGGCAACCCGGGTCCGGTTGCGCGAATGCCAATCACCTTGTCCTGTATCGGAAGCAGGCGGACCACGGTTGTGGTTACACCGGAAAGGCTGTGTTTTAGATTGGGCGCGATGACCTCGATTTCCCGCACTGTTGTCTCCGATACCGCCAGTCCATGCTCTATCGGCTGATTAGATGGATCGTACAGCCAAAGGCAAGGGTGACGGCAAAGAATCGAAACCCCGCTGGCCCGCCCACACCCGTTTTGCGGACCGTGACAACTGGAGTTCACCACCCCGCCGGAGCGACCCGTGTGTTGCGTTCTATCGCGTAAGCGCGTGAAATGGGTCAGGCAAGGGACATCGTCCATTTCCGAGCTATGTCTGATGGCATGGTTCAAAAAGTGCATTGAGGGCAGGATGAACGCCGCTGACGCTTCGTTTTATGAGACGGTTCCAGTTTCCGTCGATTTCCTGAGTTTGAGTGAGCCGGACCGGTTCACGGCTTTGCCGGACAGTTGGCTGGTTGGCGTTGCGGATATCGTCGATTCGACCGGCGAGATTGCGCGCGGACGTTACAAGACCGTGAACATGGTCGGTGCCGCGGTGATCTCGGGCATGATCAACACCCTGAAAGGACGCAGTTTCCCCTATGTGTTCGGCGGCGACGGCGCCGCGTTTGCCATTCCTGCGCAGGACGAAGCGGCGGCGCGGCTAACGCTGTCCACCCTGCGTAGCTGGTCCAAAGCCGAGTTTGACATGCCCCTGCGTGCAGCCATCGTACCTGTGCGCGACATACGGCAGGCCGGGCGGGATCTTCGCGTAGCGCGACACGCGCCCTCGACCGGGGTTGACTATGCGATGTTCGGCGGCGGCGGGCTAGCCTGGGCCGAGGCGCAGATGAAGGCGGGATTGTACGAGGTGCCCCCGGCAAAGCCAGACGCATTGCCGGATCTAACCGGGCTGTCATGTCGTTGGTCGAACAGCACCGCCCGCCACGGTCAAATCGTTTCTTTGGTGATCCAGCCAACATCAGAGTCTGACGAAGCCGATTTTTCAGAAATTTCCCGGTCTGTTCTGTCCACGATCGAGGGGCTGGATCGGGCGGGTCATCCGGTGCCGGAAAACGGCCCGCCAATGAAGTGGCCTCCGCCGGGCGTCGATCTGGACGCTCATGTCTCGCGTGCTGGGCGTAACCTTTTTCTGCACAAGCTGCGTCTGCTTGGCGAGAATTTTTTGATCGGGGTGTTGTTCAAGACCGGATTGCGTCTGGGCAATTTCGAGCCCCTGCATTACCAGCGCATGGTCAGCCAGAACTCGGACTTTCGGAAATTCGATGACGGGCTGAAGATGACGCTGGACTGTGACGACGACACGCTTGGACGTCTCACGCGATTGCTGGATGCAGCGCGCGACACCGGCAAAATCCGATACGGCCTGTTTGTTCAGCAACAGGCGATGATGACCTGTTTCGTCCCTTCCGCAATGCGGGACGATCACGTGCATTTTGTCGATGGAGCGACGGGAGGCTACGCCCAGGCCGCTTTGGCGATGCGGTCTTAAAAACGTATATTTTGCCGAACGTTGCGAAATTTCGGGATTTGCGCGAAGATTAAGCATGACAGACGACTTGCCATTGATGTCACGATCCCTGCCAATCGCGTTGTTGCGGGCGCGGGAAAAGGTCATGGGCCCAATCCGCTCGATTCTGGCTGATGCGGGCGTGACCGAACAGCAATGGCGCGTGCTGCGTGTTCTGAAAGAAGAGGGGCCGCAGGAGCCGACCCAGATTGCCGAGCGCGCCTGTCTGTTGCTGCCCAGTCTGACGCGTATCCTGCGAAATCTCGAGGATAAGGGCCTGATTGTCAGACGCATTGCGCCCAAGGACCGTCGGCGTCAGATCGTTGAGATCAGCGAGGGGGGCTTGCAGATCATTCGCGCGAATATCGCCCGTAGCGTCGGCCAGGCCGAGCGTATCCGCACCAAGCTGGGACCCGAGCGGCACGATTTGTTGTTGGATATACTGGGTGAACTACACGAGTTGGATAGTTGAATCGACGCTTGAACTGGTCACTGGATGAACGGCTACTTTGAAATCATTGCCTGCTGGACCAAAGCATTCTCTTGTTCGCAGTTGGGTGGGGTCGGATGACAGAACATACGCCTCCGGAAGCGCCAGCAACTCAGAAGGATGTCACTGAGCCCTCAGAGTTGTCGGCGCGCTTGGGTCAGCGCGTGCGTGCCGCGCGGCAGAACCGTGGCATTTCGCGCCGGGTACTATCCGAAGAATCGGGTGTCTCACCCCGGTATCTGGCGCAGCTGGAGGCTGGCGAGGGCAATATCTCGGTTGGATTGCTTCAGCGTGTGGCACAGGCGCTGGGCCACAAGATCGAAGCCCTGATTGCCGAAGATGCGCCATTGGATTCCGAAGCCTTGAACGTGGCCAGATTGTTTCAGCAGGCGGATGCTGACCTGCGTACCGAGGTGTTGCGTTTACTACGTCCACAGCCCGTGGATCCAAGCCGCGCTGACCGGGTTTGCCTGGTTGGTCTGCGCGGGGCAGGGAAGTCGACACTGGGTGCGATGGCGGCCCGGGTGCTGGGCGTGCCCTTTGTCGAACTCACCCGGTTGATCGAAGATATGGCCGGAATGCCTTTACCCGACATCATGGCGTTTTATGGCCAGGACGGATATCGCAAGCTTGAAGCGCAGGCCCTTGACCGCGTGATCGATGGGCATGACAGGCTAGTTCTGGCTGTGGCAGGTGGCATCGTTGCGGAACCCGGCACCTATTCGACGCTGCTGGGCCGGTTTCACACCATCTGGCTGCGTGCTACCCCGCAAGAACATATGGACCGCGTCCGTGCGCAAGGGGATGAGCGCCCGATGAAAGACAATCCGGCGGCGATGGACCAGTTGAAGTCGATCCTTGCCAGCCGCGAGGCGCAATATGCGCAAGCTTCGGTGCAGTTGGATACGTCCAGCCGTCGGGTCGAGGACTCTTTAAAAGACGTCCTGCGCGTGATCCGCGAAAACAATTTTCTGGACTAAAAGCAGAGTCTATTTAGCAGATTTAAGCCAGCCATCTTCAAACACGACTTGGTCAAGTTCGGCGAACCGCCTGACACGATCCAGTTCGGCCTCAAGCCGCCGGGTTCGGGCGTCAGACCAGCGCACAGGCCGCTCGGGCCAGACGGCCCTGACCCGCAGCGTGCCGTGCTCGCGATGCGCCTTTGCGTCGATCCGACCGATCAAACGGTCGCCCTCGAGCATCGGAAAAACATAATAGCCATATGTCCGTTTTGGCGCAGGCACAAAAACCTCGATGCGGTAGTGAAACCCGAACAGCCGTTCGGCCCGGTTACGGTCGCGCAGCATGGGATCAAACGGGCTGAGCAGCCTGATCCGCCCCGGCGGCGCGGGCAGGGAGATTGCTGCATCCACAGCACCGGGCCGTGCCAGAACTTTGCGGCTGCGACCATCGGCGCAGGTCACCTCGATTTCTTCCAAATTTCCCTGTGTCAGAGCCTGTTCGCACCAGAGCTTTGCTTCGGCTGACGTGACCGTATCCCAAAAGGCGGCCAGTTCGCCCGAGGTGGCAAACCCCAACCTATCCAGCGCGGCGTTGCACAACCAATCCACGGTGGCCGCCGTGTCACAGTCGCGATTGCCGGGGCAGAGATGCGTCTCGATCACTCGCTCGGTCAGATCATAGCGCTTCTGAAACCCCTCGCGCCCGATCACGGTCAATGCGCCCGACCGCCAGAGGTATTCGAGAGCGGTCTTGGACGGATGCCAGTCCCACCACCCACCGGATCCCTTTTTCTCATCCTTGCCAACATCGGACGAGCTGACGGGTCCGTGGTCGCGAATATGGCGCAACACGTCCTCGAACCGCTCTTCATATCCGTCACGGCGCCAGTTCTTCCATCGCGCCTTCAGCAGTTCCGTATCGCGCAGAAACCGCAGATGCCAATGAGCGTAAAACTCCATGGGGATCATCGCCGCATCATGAGTCCAATGCTCGAACAGGGCTCGGTCGGCTTCGTAAAGGCGTTTGAGGTTGCGGGCGCGATAGCTGGGCCTGCGCGCAAACAGGATCATGTCATGCGCACGGGCGACGGTGTTGATACTGTCCAGTTGTACAAAGCCCAGCCGCCGGATCAGCGTCAGCAGGTCGCCTCCTTTGGCGTTCCCTGTCGGTTGTTCCAGCAGGGCGTGGCGGTCCATGAAAAGAGCCCGCGCAGCCTTGTTGTCCAGTTGTGGCAGGGTCAAGCGCTCAGCGCCGTTTGAGCGTGTCGCCAAAGCTGATCTTGGGGGTAAGCGTCACGCGCGTTTCCACCTCGGCTTCGGGGTCGTTCAGTTGTGCCGAAATGATCTCGGCTGCCTGACGCCCGATCTCCAGCCGGCACGCATCCATCGTCGCCAGCTTACGTGGCAGCCCTTGCAACAATTCGACGTTGTTGAAACCTGCCAACCCGATCTGCCCGGGAATGTCGATGCCCTGTTCCAGCAGGTACAACAGCCCACCCGCGCCGATCATGTCATTGGAATAATACAGGAAATCCAGATCCGGTGAACGTTCCAGCATCGCCTGCGTCATCTCGCGCCCCTTGGCCAATGCCGAGCCGCCGGAATAGAATTCCCGATCCTCGATCTCAATCCCGTGCTTGCCCAGCACTTCGGTAAAGCCCTCGAACCGTTTCCGCGCCCGGTGATCCAAGGGCATCTTGGTACCCATGAACCCGATATGTTCGTACCCTGCTTTCAGGATTGCCTGCGCCATCTCCCGACCTGCGCGGCGGTGCGAGATGCCGACCATCGCGTCGACCGGCTTGCCATCGGTATCCATGATCTCGACCACCGGAATACCTGCGGAATCCAGCATCGCCCGGGCCGCCTCGGTATGCTCAAGCCCAGCAATTATCACGCCCGATGGCCGCCACGAGAGCATCTCGTACAGAACCTTTTCCTCTTTTTCGGGCAGATAATCGGTGACGCCAACAACCGGCTGCAACTCGGTATCTTCCAACACCTGATTGATGCCGGTCAGGACCTCAGGAAAGACCATATTTGACAGGGACGGGATGATCACTGCGACCAGATTGACCCGGCTCGAGGCCAGCGCGCCCGCGATTTTGTTGGGTACATATCCAAGCTCTTTCGCGGCGGCCAGAACCCGGGTGCGGGTGGCGTCCGACACATCGCCGCGATTGCGCAGGACCCGGCTGACCGTCATTTCCGACACTCCGGACGCTTCCGAGACATCACGAAGGGTAAGCGGGCGTTTGGTTTCAGTTGTCACGGGAAGGCACCTGCAAAGTTGTTTTGTCCGATGGTAGCGTAAACAGAACGCAATTTACAACTGTTGACCAAAGCCGATGACAACCCCGGGAAACCAAGTTACACAGAGCACCGCGCGGCCCCGTGGCTCAACTGGATAGAGCAGCCCCCTCCTAAGGGGCAGGTTGCAGGTTCGAATCCTGCCGGGGTCGCCAATTCTCTCAAATCCTTATTTTATTGACGAAATATAAGATGTGGTGTTATGGCTGTGGTGGAGTTACACCACGATTTTACACTACAAATGATCAAGCCATGAGTAATGATAGGAACCTTGAGCAGCCACGTGGACCCGGTACGGCGTGGCGGTTTCGCATGTCTACGCCCAAAATTTTAAAAGGAACCACAGACCCCGAGACAGGCAAAACCTTTGGTCGAAACATCATCAGAAGCCTTGGAGG
The DNA here is from genome assembly GCF_056537105.1 of Ruegeria sp. CH11. NCBI lineage: Bacteria > Pseudomonadati > Pseudomonadota > Alphaproteobacteria > Rhodobacterales > Roseobacteraceae > Ruegeria > Ruegeria sp. CH11. The sequence goes on along the minus strand of NZ_JBQFQX010000012.1, from coordinate 89,375 downwards.
CGTTAAGCACAAAGCGACGGCACGTAAGTTACGCGATGTAGAATTGAGCAAGGTTCGAGAGTTAGAACTGCAGGCGCTGGGCAGGAACCGTTACAGCCTTGCTGCTGCAGACCGATGGGCGGAGGCAATGGCGGACCCAGACCCAGAGGCTGCAATACTGGCGCGTGATGTGTTCTATGATGAGGTCGAAAGAGCGCCTAGCGCAGTGCGAGATGCGTTTGGTAAACGGGGTATGGCCAAATCCAAACCACTGGCTGAGATGGTTGAGGCGTATATTGAAGCCAGAGCGCCGGGGAATGCTTCAGGTTACAAACCACTGAGGGGTTCGACCATCAACGATTTCCGAACTTCGGTTCGCTATCTGGTCGACTTTCTGGGTGGCGATGTATCCAGCCTTCATGTGGACGATGTGGCAGACGTTGAGGCGGTGGCCTTCAGGGAATACCTAGGGGGCATTATTTCGGAGCGGACAGAGCAGCCATTGGCAGGCGCGACAATCCAGAAACTCATGACACAACTTCGCATGTATTGGGCGTGGGTGGTTGAGACCAAGGCCACAAGCAAGCCCTCTGTGGACCCCTTCACGCTGCCTAAGGGGGTCACTAGGGAAGCGGCAACGCCGACGAAAGAAAGGCTGATGTATCGACCAGATCAGACCAGCGCTTTGTTCTTAGCGCGTTCGCAGGAGACACAGTTAGGTGCTTTGATACGGCTGGGTCTGATACTCGGAACACGCATATCTGAGTTAGTTAGGGTCACAGTTGACGATACTGACGTCGATGGCGCTGGGCTAAAGATCATTGTCGGCAAAAGCGATAACGCGAAACGGTGGACGCCTGTACCCGCTGAGCTTCAGGGAATGGTTTCAAAGTTGCGAGACGAGGCAGAGAGCAGAGAGGGACCTAAAGGCAGACTTTTGGGTGCCTTCAGCTTGGACCCAAGGACTGGCAACAGTAAGAAAGCCAGTAAGGATTACAGCCGCCTTAGGGACGAAGTTGTAGGACGGGCCGAGGGTAATGTCATGCTGGACTTTCACAGCTTTAGACACACGTGGACGACCTATGCGCACAGGGCAGGTGTCGACGATAAAGACGCTAATCAGCTAGGAGGCTGGACCAAGGATAAGCGCAGGTCTAAGGAAATTTACAACCACGGGCTGGGACGCGATGAGTTGCGAGAGGTGCAGCGCAGGATTGTGGATAGGATGCGGGCTGACGGATACCTTGAAGGGCTTTAGGGACTTGGAAGGCGATCACATACGTCGTCTGTGTCCCAAGTCGCTTCAATTGCTACGATACCGGCTGCGCTTGCCGAGGCCTTAATTTCATTTGGTCGTACAGGTAGACCACAAGCGCCCTTCAAGGCCATCATCATCGCCTCCATTAACTTCTCTTGAATGGCCGAAACGCTTGAACTTAAGGAAAAAGCTGCTGGAACGGGTTCTATTTCTCCGCCTGACATAAAAACGTATCCGGGAAGCCCATCAACATTCGGAACCGCCATGAAATCTACCTTACCGGGTCCTGCCGTTGATCTGTAAACGGACCACGAGACGTCCGGCGTTGTTGGCAATGTTTGGGTCACATCTTCGTCGGTCCAGCCCTGCGCCACCATTTCGTCGGTGAGAACTTTTGGCGTCAATCCGCCAGCCGCCTTTAGCCAAGACTTATTATCGTATGTGAACTCTGGGACGGTGTCCAAACCGCCCGCAATCATTTCAGCCATTAGTGGATCACCCCCTGAACCAGAAAGGCCGTCGTCAGTCATAGTGGTGATCACGCCATCAAACGCATCTGCATCTAGTTTTTGAGCGTACAATTCAGACGCTTGAAAAACACTCAAGGCTAAAGCGGTTCCTAAAATGAGCCTCATCACAATTCCCCAAAGAAAAATTCCAGTAACATACTCACTTTACGCAAAAGAAAATTCTGCCGTCCATCAGAAAAGGCCCGATATTTGACAGTGGTTATTCAATCCACGCAGGCGCTCAACAATTTTGGAAAAAATCTGAGTGCCAGAGATTATATAAGGTGCCGCGCATACCCCCCTGGGTGGGGCCACCTCGGGACCAACTCTCTCCATCTACGGGAATTTCCCATTAATGCAATAAAAACAATGTGTTGACTGTCATTTGGCGCTGGGCCAAGTTAAGTGCGCATCGCTCCTGATGCACATCATTTAATGAGGTAATGACCCATGATCATTTTTGACTTTCGCTTTGGCCCTTTTGACTTACTCGTTGAGCGTGAGACCCGTTCAGTTCCATTTAAGGTGACCCATGAGGGACCCGGTGAGGTGTTCCTTGATGTTGGACGGTACGCTCTGACCTTCACGAACCACCGAAAGGTTGCCAGAGCGCATGCGTCTCATTTGACCGGAGTGTAACAAGACAGTTGCCAACCCCTCAGATACTGTCTCATTTAAGTGGGGTTGACACTTAAAGCACATTTTCTTATTTAACCCTTAAAAACAAATGATACAATTTCGGAGGCGGGCACATGCTCATCGGATACGCACGGACATCCACAGCAGACCAGATTGCGGGGTTTGAAGATCAGCAACGCAAGCTAACAGACCATGGCTGTAAGGAGGTGTTCGCTGAACAGGTGAGCAGCGTGAAGCAGAGAGACCAGCTTGATGCTGCCATAAACTTTGCCCGTGAAGGGGACATTCTGGTCGTCACTAAGCTGGACCGTCTGGCCCGCTCGGTCCCTGACCTCATCGACATTCGCAAGCGGCTTTCGGACAAAGGCGTCGGACTGCATATCATGGATATGCCCATGATGAACGACAGCGCCACCGCGCAGATGCTTGAGACAATTCTCGGGGCTGTTGCTCAGTTTGAACGTGAGGTGATGCTTGAGAGGCAGCGTGAAGGGATTGCGAAGGCCAAGGCCGATGGCAAATTCAAAGGACGCCCTGCCATGGATGAGAAGAAGGCAGCCGCCATTCGTGAAGCGTTCCAGAACGGCGAGAAGCCGACCCAGATCGCAAGGGACTTCAAGGTCAGCAGAGCGACCGTTTACAGGCTGGCCAAAGAGGCGGCCTGAGGGGCTGAAACAATTCACCCACGTACATGCAGAAAGAAAACGGTCAGTGAGCAACAGTCATCGCTCATACATGCAGAACCAATTCACCCACACTATAGCCCCTACGCATCGCTCGCCATTGGCTCAGAGTTAACCCTCATACAAACCCTAACAGAACGCGCCCGGTGGCTCGAAGTTATCGGTCACAATAGCCCAACCTGACGGCCAGACAGGGTCAATTCACCCCCACTATAGCCGTCCACAAAATTTCCGAATTGCCTCGTTTCGTGGAAGTGCGAGGCGATGTCAGCATGGCGTTATCACCGACCGACAAGGAAGGCGGATAGCAGACCATCTGTGGTGGGGCGTCCTGTGTGCTGGACGTCTCACCCAAGCATTCCCCGTGAGTTGCCCCGTGGGTTACCCTGAAGCGGAACCTATCGGGCACTTCATGTGTATTTCCGATCATTGTTGTCTGGTGATGGCGGGGCGTTGGTCCCCTCAGATCATTTCGACATGCCTGTGCATCAGGGCGTCATCAGTTCAAAAGCCAAGTTGCACGCAATGCAGGAAGCAAACCCTCAACCCATGTAAAATGGAGCCAAGAGCAATGAAAGCCTCTGACCTCAACGCTGAACATGTCGTGGCCACACGCGACGAGATACCTGTCACCTCAATAGCAAAAGACCCCCGATTTTGGTTTCGTTCTGGTGAAGCGCCCAGCGCCGACCACATCGACACCCTTTCGAAAGCCTTGCGGGCTGGCCGAGAACTCGACCCGATATTGCTCTGGCGCGAATGCGATGACACCGGCAGCCGTACCGGGCGGTTGATCATCATGGATGGCCACCACAGGACGGAGGCTTACTACCACCATTTCGAAACCTACGGGATTAACCTCAGCGATGCCCCTCTGGTTCCCGTTTTGGTGCACGAATGCCTACCTATGGTCGCCCGTTTGTTGGCGCTGGCGGCGAATACAAAAGACAGTAAGCCGTTGATGCCTGCGGAGCGGAACAATGCCGCATGGCGGCTGGTGCGCGATAGCCTGCACTGGACGGGTAAGGCTTGGCAGAGCCAGCTAACCAAAGCACAGATTGCGCACGCATCCGGGGTTTCCACGCGAACCGTCCAGCGCATGAACAAGGTGTTCAAGTTGATGACAGAGGCGAAGCACGAACCGACCGGGGAGTGGTGGCAGGACAATCAGTGGAAAGTCCAACGCGACGACGATTGGACGCCACCCAGCAGCGAGGAATTAGAAGCGATGACCAACGACGCGGCGAATGCAATCAGCAAGGTGTTGACCGATGCCAAGCTAAAGCGGGATGAGGATGTGCTTACAGTTCTGTGCAAGGTGTTTGTCCCTTGGCGATTGAAGCAGATCACCGCAGAGCTTTGGGAAAGCGATGTGTTGGACGCTGACGAAGAATTTGCGGACACCAGCATCGTTGACCGAAAGCGTACCGCAAGGACAACTTTAGGGGACGCCGAACGCCCGCTTGATGCGCTACTAAGAGCGGCGAGTAACGATGAAGGCAACGACTTCAACTACAACCCCCGGCGTAACTTCAAGGGGCGGATGGACGCGCTTTCAGACGACGCCATCAAATTGGATTAGGTCGGCTCCTGAGAACAGCCTGAAAGAATGCCCGAGGTGACCGTGAAGGCGGCACTAGGGGAGACACCATAAAGGGAGACATTGTCTCCCCTGAGCAGCAACCGAGGGCGTCCAGAACGGGCGTCCCTCTTCATATCTGGAACACACAATGGAACTGAATGAACAGAACCGGGTGGCCGACAAACGGTTACGCCGTATCGGCTACGACAAGCGACGAGCGTTCACGAAACGCCTGAGGTCAACCGCACGTGCCCGTCTGGGGCACGATAAGATTGATGGACAGCTTGCCCCTTGGGCCGACAAACCGAGCCACTGGGCCAGCATGAGAGTGCGCCCTGAGGTGGTGGTTACAGTCAACACTGTGCGTGAGCGCATGGTTAAGCAATTGGAGCGTGAGGTTTCACAGAGCGAAGCGCTTTCCTTCTTGGTTGAGCTTGGCGTGCTGGCCATGAACCGCAGAGGCAAGACCGCGTGTTAACGACGCCGCAAACAAGTCCCAAGAACCTCATAACGAACGATGAAGAACCCAAAATGACAAAAACTGAAATCACCATTCATACTGATGGCTCTTGCCTTGGTAACCCCGGTCGCGGCGGCTGGGCGGCAATTCTCCGTCGATACGAAGGTGGCAAAGAGATCAAGAAGCGGTCCATTCACGGAGGCGTCAAACGCACCACCAACAATAGGATGGAAATGATAGCCGCCATTCAGGGCCTCAAAAAGATCAAGAAAGACGAGAAAGCCCAGATCACGGTCTACTCTGATAGCCGTTTGCTTGTCCAAGGAATGACCGAATGGGTGTCCAAATGGCAGGCTAACGACTGGCGAAAATCGGGCGGGAAGCCAGTTGAGAACCGCGAACTTTGGGAAGAGCTTCTGGCGGTCGCAACGGGGTTGAACGTGCAATGGGAATGGGTGCGAGGTCACGCCGGAGACCCAAGGAACGAAGATGTGGACGCACTGGCAGCGGCGGCGGCCAAGAAGGCCGCGTGAACGAGGCGCATTCAACCCCGGCAAATACTCAATTTGTCCCCGCTCAGTTTACCACTGGTGGGGACAACGACCACAAAAGGTCGATTTCACAGCAAAAAATTGGTGGAACGTTCGACTAAACCAAATTTTAGGCTACGTTTAGAAGTGCTTGAGGATAGTGCGCTAAGCTGACACAAGCAAAACGATTGACTTATGGTCGATCCCGATTCATTTTCGTCGCATCTGCGCACCAATGACAATGTAATGGCCGGGCGCGCTGCCTCGACCCTGGCGTAAGAAAGGATTCGTTGCGAGCTATGGCATCAGTGATAACAGCAGACGACTTCTTCCTAGCTACAATTGCGCTTCTTAAGAAGCAATCGGTGGACATACTACCGGTCAATGATGACCTGGATAGGAAATTTGCAGAACTGTACGCGCTGGTTTTTGGCGAGAAATCAGATGCGTTTCTCCCAACTTTCAATTTCAATGTTGATGAGGTTCATGGGAATTCGAGAGGTTTTCGAGAAACGATGTATGCGGCGCGTTTCAACAATATTGTTTCGTTAGAGAACCCGACGTTTCACAGAATGAAGATAAAGCTCACGGAGGAAGACGCAGAGTTTCTCTCCGATCAATCAGAAATAACTGACATTTTGAACGATCATATAATGTCTGTTTTTGCGGACAACATTACGGATGCCCGAATTAGCGGTTAGTCTAGAAGACCTCCAAAGGTTCTTTGAGGAATTTGCAGATCAACAGTTAGCTGAATATGTTGACTACATTTCTCAGGGGCCGGTTTGTTTCAATTCGAAAGAGATAAATGACCCTGTATGGGGAACAATAACGCTTTCTCCATTCGAGGTAGCAATACTAGATTCGCCTTTGCTTCAGCGCCTCAGAGGCGTTCGTCAACTTGGGGTGGTTCATTGGGTCTATCCTGGAGCGATCCACACACGGTTCGAGCACACACTTGGTGTCCTGTCCCAAACTCAAAACCTAATAAGTGCACTGAACTCGTTTCCAACCAAAGCTGATGAAACAACCGGGATTTCAAGGAGCATTTCTCAAACACTAAGGCTAGCGGCACTGTTGCATGATATTGGTCATGCTTGTTTTTCACACGTGTCCGAGAAAGCATTGGGGAACTTTGTCGAATTTCAAGTCGCTGTAACAAATTTTAATAAAGATCACGGGATCGATAAGTCGCAACTCAGCGAGATTGCAGCCTTTTATATGATTAAGTCACCTAGCTTTAAGAAGCTAATCGAAGCGCTATTCGGTAGAGCAGAAGGCTGGCCACAACTGACTTCCAATTTCGAAAAAAACAAATCAGAAGTGATAGACGCTGTATCAAAGATCATTATTTCAAAGAAGTTTGATGACGAGCATCCGACTGCCCAAGATATAATTTCAGGACCATTCGATGCTGACAAGATCGACTACCTTATGAGGGATGCGCTCTATTGCGGTGTGCCGAATGTTGTGGATACATCTCGGTTGGTGCAAAAACTGCAGCTAAAAAATGTCGCCGAAGCAGACGTTCCTAAGCACCTCCAAGATGGCCTGAAGAGCGGCAAGACTGGCTACAAATTATTTGGAATCAAGTCTTCAGGAGCCCGGGTCTTGGACGAGTTGGTTATGGCTAGAACATTCCTACACTCCAAGGTTTACAGGCATCAAAAGGTTCAGGCGATAGAGTCGATGATCGAAGCGCTCTTTCGTGCATTTGCCAAACAAACGAAATTAAAATGTCTGCTTCAAATCGCTTACCTCCTTTCCGACGAAGAAGTCTTGTCACTTAATTCGGAAAATTTTGAACGACGAATGAGTGCGATTGGCGTTCAGCTACGCGATAGTGCTGATGCTAAGTCAAATCTGCACGTTATAGGCAAGCTAACGTTCAAAATCAGGAATCGCCGTCTCTTTGCTCGTGTCATGCAATTGGAGTCAACGTATCCAGGTGACCCACATGGGGAGCGTGATCAACAGAAGAGAAACCTCACAAGGTTGATGAACGATCTGAAAAATGTGCAGAAACTTGGATACATCAAGGATAACCTCGTTACCGAGATCGAAGAGATATTAAGAAAGGCTCCAAACCTTGTCGCAGGAGTTAAGGACATCGCAACTGACTTTGCTTTGGCGATCACTCCCCCATCCGGTACATCTGGCAACTCAGAAATTGATCGGGCTTTAATATTTCATAAGAGCGGTCAAATCGAAAGATCTGGGGAAACACTTTTTAATTCAGATGGTTGGTCGAGTGCCTATGACGGCTCTGGGGCTGCGGCGGGGTTTATCTTCGCTGATCTACCTTATGCGCTAGTAACCTATTTGGCGGCAGAGAAAACTCTCTACAAAGAGTATGGTGTCATAGTTCCTTCGTCTTCATTGGTTGGTTCAAAGGTCACAGTAGAAGACATTGCGGATGCAAAAAAACAACTTGGGGAATTGGGATTTTACAGAAGCCTTCCAATTCAGATGCGGCCAGAACCAAGAAAATTGGAAGAGGTGCGCGCCAATACTGTGATAGACGATTTCTGCAATAAAGTGTCTCTGTACCAAGGTCCAACCGAATTCGAGGGGGACCATGTCATCGATGGAGACATACGGGAAAAAGTTGTAAACTGGCTAAAGCAGTTTGAGCGTGACCATCTAGTAGATATTGCACTCCAAATCTTGGAGAAATTTAGGGTGATGGCGAGAGCGGATGTTGTAAAAGCCGCGAAGAACTTCTTTGAGAAGCATCCTGATTTCAAGAGTGCGTATATCTGCGGATTTGGTTCACTCAAGGACAGTTCTGCTATCGTATCATACTTCGCAAATGATCTTTCTGCTGACTTACACTCTGGCGTGTATTCGGTCGATGAAGCAAAAGACAAAGCTAAAGCGGAAAACAACAAGTTACCCGTAGTCTTTTTTGACGACATTATTGCTTCGGGAGGTCAGGCATCCGATTTGCTTTCTGGCTGGTTTGGAGATGACCCAGGAAGAGAGGGCTTAAATGAAGAACGATTACCGCTTCACAAAGATACAATCGAGTTTCTAAAAGGTCGTAAAATAGCTTTCCTGTTCGTAGCTGGTTGGGATGCAGGGAAGAAAAAGCTGGAGGCCAAGTGTGAATCGCTTGGGCTTGACGCAACGGTTTACATAGATATCCCGGAGACAAAGATTCCTTTCGCATTCGAAAACTGCGATATCAAGGCAAAAGAAGACGATATTCAGGAGTTCCAGGACATCTGCAACAAAGTTGGTGAAGAACTCCTCCGGAGCAAAGGGCAGAGTACAGAAAAAACAAAGAAGCGCGGCCTGGGATACGGGAATCGTGCGATGTTGCTTGCTCTCCCTTATAACGTACCGACGCAAACATTGACCTGCATTCGTGAGAGAGGGGCCTATTTGGGCAGCGATTGGCAGGAAATATTTTTGCGCCGACAAAAGAAATAGACGTCCACTCGGTCATCTGACAATTGACTGAGTTTCGCGCTCGAAAGTGCTCCTTTGGATCGGAATACCTTGGCCTCAGGCCATAGCTGCTGTCGATCCGGACGCCAAGTCGCTCTAAGTGATGAGTAAGCTTGTGTCTGCTCCGTTTCTAAAGCGAAACCTGACTACGGCGTTGTTGACTTTGGCGTAGTGCAACTTGCATCACACAGCGTTTACACTACGTGAAGATGCGAAATTTATATTAAAAACAATCATTTAATGCGCATCTGGATTAAGTGGTGAAAGATTCCTGCCGGGGTCGCCAGAAAAGTACCCAATCGCCCAAGTTCGCCGAACTTCATTCTTCGTGCAATCCAGCGCAAGACGCAGAATTCTGTGGATGCAAAGATCGCGAATTGGGACGCGTTGCACGAGATCCGTTGCCAAAGCCTGCCGTCCCAAAAAGCTGTCAAAGGACGCTGCTAAGGCTATGCTCTCGAAGTCCGGACACCCGTTCACGGGGATCAGAACAAGTTTTTTCTCTTTCTAGGTGATTGTGTGCTATGGTCGCCGATATAGTTTATTGATTTTTCATTTTGGAGGAATTTGGTCCTTTGTCCGACACTCTGCAAAGGCGTTTCCGGCTCCGCCCTTTGGAGGCAGCGGATCTTGAAACCGTGGCGATCTGGTTTCAGGACGTTCAGGATCTGGCCTTGTTTGACCGGACCTTGCGGGCTCCCCTGAACCGGGCGCAAACCGATGAGATATGGAAAGATGCGGTTGGAGGCGATCAGAACTCGGGCAAGTGTTGGTTCATGATCGAAACCGAGGAAGCGCAGCCGATGGGCTTGGCCGGGCTCGAGGCGATATCGAACACCAATCGCGATGCGGTCATCCCGCTGTTTGTGGACAAGTCCGTTCGCAGATCCGGCGTTGGAATACGCGCGGCCGCGTTGACGCTGGACTTTGCGTTCCGGCAGTTGGGGCTGCACCGGATTACCTCGTACTACCGCGAGGACAACCAAAGCACCCGCGATCTTGTCAGCCAGCTGGGCTGCCAGGTCGAGGGCAAGATGCGGCAGGCCTGGTTCGCGGATGACGCTTATCACGACATGGTTGTTGTTGGGCTGCTGCGGCAGGAATGGATGGCGCGGCGTGAGGAACTGGCCAAGGAATTGTCTCCGGACACCACGGTGTATTTTGGCGACGTGAGCAGCACCAGTTGGTGTTGGCCACCCCGGAGAACCTGACTTGACCAGCCCCTGCAGAATTGTCAGGCATTTGCATGACCCGAATTTGTTATATGTTTGCTGTCAGAATCGACGACGGCCTTTAGGCGAGTATCCGCAGTGAATCGTGCACCATCAACAACTCCGATCCGGCAAAAGCTTGGTGCCGTCGTGTTTGCGGATGTTGTCGGCTATTCGCGACTGATGAGCGAGAACGAAATTGATACGTATAACGCGTTGAAATCTCTGCTGTCTCATCTGGAACAGATTTGCCCCAATTATCAGGGCAATGTTGTCGAGGTCCGGGGTGACGGGATTCTGGCTCTGTTCGAAACCGCCACCAGTGCGGTCGAGTTCAGCATCGAGCTGCATCGGATTGCAGGTCAGCACAATCAGGACCGCGCCACGCATGAGCAGATCAAGTTCCGGGCTGGCGTCCATATGGGTGAGGTGTTGCTGGACGAGCGCGGTGTGCATGGAGACAACGTCAACATCGCGGCCCGTCTTCAAGAAATCGCCGAGCCCGAGCGGGTCTATGTCAGTTCGGCCGTATACGAACAGATTCGCAACCGCTTGCGGTATGGCTATGAGTATCTTGGGCCAAAGCAGCTGAAGAACATTTTGTCTCCGGTCGCGACCTATTGTGTCCGCAGCGAGGTTGAGGGCGCGACAATGGCGGCAACGCTGCGCCCGGATATGCAGATCGAGGTGCTGGAGCGCCCCGATATCCCTTCGGTCGCGGTGCTGCCTTTTGCAAGTCAGGGCAACAACGAGGATGACGCCTGGGTGGCCGAAGGGCTGACCGACGACATCATCATGAACCTGTCAAAGTTCCGGAACCTGTTCATCATCGCGCGGAACTCGTCGTTCTTTTTCAAGACGCAGTCGATGTCACCACAAGAGGCAGCGCGGCGTCTGAATGTACGTTACGTCGCGCGCGGCAGCGTCCGCAGATCGGCCAGCCGTATCCGGATCACTGCCGAACTGATCGACGCCAGCACCGAGCGTACCATCTGGGGCGAACGGTTTGATCGCAAGATCGATGACATCTTTGATATTCTGGACGAGGTGACAGAATGTATCGTTGCCGCCACCGCCGTGATGATCGAGTCGCACGAAAAGCAGCGGATGGTGCAGGCGGTCCCTTCAGACTTGCAGGCCTATGGATCGGTCCTGCAAGGGCAGCACCACATCTTCAAATACACACGCCTGGATAACCGCAAGGCGCAGAATTTCTACGAATCTGCGCTCGAGCGCGACGAAGGCTATGCGCGTGCCGCAGCCGCCCTGTCACGCACGCTGAATCTGGATTGGCGCTATTCCTGGACCGAGGACCCCAACAGCGCGCTGGACAAAGCGCTGTCCCTGGCGCAGCGCGCGGTCGAGCTTGATCCGACGGACGCGCGCGGGTTTGGTGAATTGGGCTATGTGCAGCTTTATCGCAAGGAACACGACTCGGCGCTCGAAACCTACAAACGCGCCTTGGCACTGAATCCCAATGATGCGGATATGCATTCAGACTATGCCGATGCGCTGGCCCATTCCGGTGACAATGAAAACGCGATCAAACATCTGCAGCAGGCGATGCGTTTGAACCCTTATTTTCCGGATCAGTATCTGTGGCATCTGGGCGGCGCCTACTACAATCTCAAACGCTATGACGAGGTTATTGCGTCGGTCAACAAGATGAACAACCCGACCGAGGGCCAGCGGGTGCTGGCTGCCAGCTATGCCCAGCTTGGCGATATGGACATGGCGCGCCAGATCGCGGACAGACACCGGATCGTGCACCCAAACTTTTCGCTAACGCGTTGGGCCAAGGTACAGCCCGACCGCCTGACGGATGACACCCAGCACTTTGTCGAGGGTCTGAAGAAGGCGGGGTTCTAAAAAAGGCGCTCGAGAAAAGCGCCCTTTGCCAATCCGATTCTGGCAGGTTCAGTCGCCGCGCGCCTTGGCACCACTCACCTTCGCGCCGCTGACTTTTGCACCACTGACCTTGGCTCCGCTGACCTTTGCGCCACTCACTTTGGCGCCGCTGACCTTGGCACCGCTGATGGCCGGGCTGTCGAAACCGAAATACAGGTCCAGCAGCACCTGTTCGAACTGCCCGGACATCACGTCCATGCGGATCGTGTAGTCGGCCTTGTCATAGTCCCAGACGCGGATGTCGTCGGCCATCTGGTAATCCGCAGCGGCAACGCCTCCCAGCGACGGGTTGTTCGGGGCCCGAGACGCCAGATTACCCGGATTGTTCATGTCGGTGGCGCTTTCGCCTTCGCCATGGACCAGGAAAATCGACGGCTCTGGCAGGTCGTAATAGGTACCTTCATAAGAGAACCCGTAAATCCGGGCGAACCGTGCGCCCTTGCCCAACTGGTCGCCCAGGAAATTGTTTGCGCCCTGGCCGCGGCGTCTGGGCACTTTCTTGAACTTTTGGCGCCCTTTGGTGAAGTTGCCGACCTGTTTCCAGAACCCGGCCTGCGATCCTTCCATCACCTTGATCACGGTGCCCCATTCGAACTGGCGCTTGTCGATCCAGTCGTTGCTGTCGTTGCTGGACACCCGATATAGGCCATTCTGGCTTTTGCTGGACTGGTTCTTGATCAGAATCCAATCTCCGGCATAGACCTGCTGGCCGTTCACGCTCAGACCCTTGAGATCGGCGATATTCTCTTCGCTTGCCACCTTGGCCTCGAAAGACGAAATTTGCAGTTCCTGAATAAGACGTCCAAACAACAACACTTCTGAAAAACTGAGCAAGGACTCAGACATATCATTTTCTCCCGACTAAAGGATCGACGACGCCAAGGACCTCATCTCCCCCCTTATTGGCGCGCAGGTTGTGCGTGCCTAATTTCAAAAATCATCATCCCGTGCGCGTAAACTGCCACAAAACACGCAAAAAACAAAGACATTAAGCCCCCGTCAGTCCGGAACCATGGTGCGTACCGAGGACGCGTGGCTTGTCTCATCCGGTTCCTCAAGGCGTGGGCCGGCGGTGGTCAGGCCAATTTCGCGCATGCGGAAATTGCCCTGGATGATCTGCTGAAAAGCCCCGCCGGTAATTTCCTGATCGACGGCCAGAAGCGCGCGCTCAACGCCGAAATAGCTCAGCATGTCCGCATCCAGCTTCTCCCATGCGTCGGCAAGGTAAGAGCCCAGAAAATCCCGCGCTTCCAGCAGCGCAATGCGGAAGCCTTCGGGGTTCTCGGCATACCGCTGGTCAAAGATCTGCTGCATCACCTGTTCGTACTCGGGTGAGCCTTCAAGCTGATCGGACAGGTGCTCTTCTTCGGGCGAAATCAGATCATGGACCAGCAGACGCTCGTGATAAATGTCGACCAGAATGTCGAACATTGCCCCGGTCAGGGGTTCTGACAGGGCATGCTCGCTGGACCAGCCGTGAGAGAACTCGGACAGCACCCTGTTGTTTGTGGCGATACGGATTTGCGCGTTCTCGGACAGTTCCGCAAAGCGGCTGAGCCGGTTGAACGAATAGAGATTGCCGCGCGTGTTCTCCAAAAGGTCCTCGACAACCGAGCCAAAGTGAAGGGATGCCAGAAGGGCCACCAGATCGGCAGCGGATTCATGGAACCCGTAATACTCGCCCGAGGCATCCCCGTCCGACGGCATTCCGATCACGCTGTAAATAATGGCGTGCCCGATCTCATGCGCCACCACGTCGAAATTCAGGCTATAGGGCCGGTATTCATCGCCGTGATCCCAGGTGCCGCCGGTTTCCAGAAACCCCCAGCCGATGTGCGCGTTGTCCAGACTGGGCAGAAGAGACAGTTCCAGCCGGTCGAAGTCGCGGGCGAAATGCCAGGGGATCGGGCGGCCGAAATAGCCCTCCCATACATCCATCGTAAAATGGGCCGATCCGAACAGGTGCGCGGCTTCGAATGCAGGATCGTCTGGGGTGATGTGGATGAAATTGCCGAACTCATCGGGTTCGGGCGGCGGCTGAATATAGGCGTCCCATGGTGGCAGATACATCTGCGGGCCATTGGGTCCGGGCACCATCGCGCCGTAGGGCGTGGTTTTACCAACCGGGTTCATCGCATACATGCGCGGGCCGGATGGGCCGGGGCCGATGCTGCCCGGCGGGGCCGAGATTTCGACCATCTCAGGTTGCATGCCCGGCTCTAGGAAAGGGGATTGCGGGTAGAGTAGAAACCGGGTTCCGGGTGCCTCGTCGTCTTCGGGGGTCTCGAGCCAGCTCATCCATCTATCCCTTCAGGGTCTCAGTCCGGCGACCCGTTCAAATGGCAATATGCATATTCAGCTTCAATCAGTTCAATAAACCTGTCGCGCCCGTCCAGACCAAGCGCCTTTGCATGGGATTCAAGATCATCGGGCACCGCGCGGTCAAGCCGTGTTTCAAAATACCAGATCAACGCCCGCAAGTGGCGGGTGGGTTCGTTCTGTCGTGATGGTGCCGGTTGTGCAGCGGTCCGCTTGTGGCCTGCCCGCTGTTTCAACGCGGCATATCCACCCGAATGCCGCAGCTCATCCAATACCAGCGCGTCCAATTGAGTCTGTCGCGCAGTGATCGCGGCCTCGGACCGTGCCCGGTCGGACAAAAGCGCTTCGTATTGTTGCAGCGTCAGATCATTTTCGTTCAGCCAGCGCATGAGGTCAGCCTGACGCGGCAACCCGGATTTGGCCCGGTGATCCGACATCTGCCGCATCAGGTCGTCCCGGTCTGGCTGGTACCCGTCATCGCGGGCCAAAAGCCGCAGCGCCGCCTGTTCGCGCAATAGCGCAAAATGTTGCGGGTTCAGCCGTACCTCGTCCAGCACAGCGTGATCTGTGGGCACATCCGTGGGCGGCTCGGAGTCGATGCGGGCGCACAGCTCGCGCCATGCCAGCGTTTGCTCCACCCTTGCGGGATCGGTTGGCACCTGTGCGCCTTGGTTCAGATGCTGCGCCATCAGCGCCAACATCTCGCGTGCATCATTGGCCTTGATATCCACCGCCCCGGTCGCCAACCACTGACCAAACGCGTCCAAACCCGGCAAGCGCTTTGCGGCCTCAAGAATGGTACGCCATTCCCGGTCGCGGTAATGCAGTGCCTTAGCCAGCTTCAGCACTTCGACTGCGCTGTCGGGCGGCAACACTCCCTGATCGCGCGCATTGTCTACTGTAGCTCGGACCGAAACCATCGGCGTGCTGAGCGGTTTGAACCCCAATTCTGCCGGGCTGTGCAGAACCGCAACTTCGTCATCATCCTGAATTGCGCCGCTGCGGTAGTCTTCGAATACGCGGCCAACACCGATCATCCCGAAATCCGCCAGCTCTGCCGCCCGCAAGGCCCCCATGCTGGCGCTGCCGTAAACGGGGATGCCCAGTTCCAGCGCCCAGAGTATCTCTTTGTGCCAGACCGATGGAACGCCATCGAAAAACCCGTCGATGATACCGATTGCGCGAGGTTTGTCCTGCGCCGCGCGATAGACGTCGCCTTGCTGCACGGGGGGCAGCACAACTGCGTCCAGATGTTCCAACACATTGGTGGCAGACAACGTCGGTCCGGTGAACACGATAACGGTCATGGGTGCGCACCTGCCTTTTGCGCCCGGGGGCCTGCGACATAGTCGGGATCGTCGTGCGGGGCCTCCAGCCCGGGGATGACCGCACGGACGACGGCGATGTCATATTCGGGCCGGGACAGGTCGACGATCACTATCTGCGGCGCTCCGATAACGGCAAGCTGGGTTACGAGGAACACCAGATCCTCTTCGAAAGAGCTGGTGACATGTGTCGGGCATGACCGAAAATCCTCGGTCGGAGCCGAACCGGATATCAGGTCACTGACATAGTCGCCGCGCCAGGATCGGGCGGCGTCGCTGAATTCGGCGGGGTCCAGATCGTCCCGTGCGCCAGAGATATAGGTCAGGCGCGTCTGCGCGGCCTCAGTCACCGCTCGCAACAGGGCAATATCCCGGTCGGGGTGGCATCCATCTCCGATGCCGATATGGCCTTGGGCGCTGCCCTGTTCGCAGATCACGCAGCGAAAGCAGGCGACCCCGGTATCAGAGGTGGTGTTCCAGATACCAAGCTGCAAGCCTGCCTCGGCAATCCTGTCCATCGCCTGTCTCGATCTCGGGTCGTCCACAGTTTCCGTATCTATGCGTTGTCCCGGCCCCCGGTGGTGCCAAAGCGTGGTTGCGTCCCGCTCGATCACCTCGCAGATCGCGTGGCAGCTGGCCTCGGCCTTGTTGTTGCCCGATGCCAGCCCGTTGGTGGTGCGGGGAAAGGCGCGACCCGGCCCGTCGGGAGGTGTGGTGTAATCCGTATCCACCATCTCATACGGCACCCAGCAAGAGCTGTCAGTCGTCAGATCCACGCCTTCGACCCACAGCCTGCGGTCATGCGGATCGAAACGACCGCCAGTGACCCGAGGCAAACGAGTGGTATCAACGACGTTGGCCGTGGCGGCCAGATCGGCATAGCTGGCCAGCCGCAACGGCAGGTCGATCCGTTCTGCATGCCAGGACTCGATGGCCTCCATCACGCCCGAAGCGCGCGCGGCGCTGGGCGACAGTCCCTTACCCAAAGACACCGCAACCGAACGCGAATTGGGTCGCGTCACCATCACCGTTGGCAATCCGATCCGATCGAGCCCGGTCAGATCGGCAACCCGGGTAATACCCATTTTTCCAAGATAGGGCTGAACTGTTGCCAGCGTCTGCTCGGGGCTTCGCAGCCTGTGGGTATCATGCAGATACGCCTTCTTCGAGGTGTCGGGCATATGCTCAACCTTGCCAAACAATTGATGGGCAACCAAAAACCCCGATCACCGGACCGGAGGCAGTTTCAATGCGGTCAAGGATGCTGGATCAGAACAAATGGGTCAACTGCGCAGCCCTTTGCCGGATCATCTGGCATATGAAATGCCTCAATCAAGCGCGCGTTGCCTCTTGCGGTCATACCGGCGTCAGCTTTACCAGCCAGGAAACCGCCGCGCTATCGAGCTGCGGAATCTCTTCCGTGCTGCCCCCGGACAATATGCGCATGGCCGCGTCGTTCTGAAGATGCGCAGACAGCAGGTCGATCGTTTCCTTATCGAGGGCGTCCTCATCCAAATCCGCCTTCCGGGCTGCAAGCAGCAGGTCGGCGATACGGGGATCACGGGCCAGAACCTGCCAAAGGCCTGGATGTTCCGACATCAAAATGATCCAAAGTACAAGCTGCCTCCACTTGTCCGTCCCGGGTGTGATGGCCTGCAGGACCCGCGCGCTGCCCTGATAAATCGCGACCATGTTTATGATCCGTTTGATGCGCCGTGGATTTTCGGGAAGGCATCGGCGGAAATCCATCAGGCGATGGGCCACGTCCTGGCGCACGTCGTCGGAGTAAGCGGTGTTCACAACAGCCTCGGTATTGATCGCTCGTGTCAACGACCGCAGGGTTTCAGCGTCACCTCCGAACTGGTTACCGGCCTGCTGGATCAATTTTTCGGCTTCGGCGTCGATCTCTTTCGCGCTTCTCCGGTTTGCCAGCTGCTGGCGGGCTTCGGTCACGAACGCGTTCAGCTGTTCGTCACGCGCCGGATCGCTTTGCTGCGGCCCCTTGCGTTCGCCGGTCAGAAGATAGCCAAAATAGGCATCGCGCACGGACTCATCTGCTTCGGGCAAAAGAAACGACAACTGGATGACCTTTTCGGCAAACCGAGCCCCAAACGAGATATCCTCGCTGCGATGCGCGTCCCTCATGTTGTCGTGCACCTGCGCAAAGGACGCCTCGATCCAATGTTTGTCGCCCAGCAGCAGGTAAACCACATAGGGTGACCTGAAGACGGTCAGAAGGCCGCGCATCAATTCGACCACATATTCCGGCTCGCATCGGTCAAGATCATCGATTACCACGACAAGCGGGCGTTGAGCGTGCCGGCTCAACTTGGCGGCTTGGCTGGCGAACCGGCGGCGCAGGCGATCTAGCGGGTCAGAATCGCCCAGGTTTTCGGAATCCACCGCGCTGCCAGCCGTTACGATCACGTTCTGCAATCCGTTGCGCAGCGAATTGATCAGCGCGAGACCCGAGCCACCACCGACCAGCGTCAGAAACAGCGGCCAGAAACCAATCGAACTGGACTCAGGCTTTTTGAATAGCGAACTGAACCAGTTCTGGTCGGCAGCCTCTTGTCCGCTGAACGCGTTGGTCAGAATTGCGACCACAAACAAGAGTGCCGCGAATATCAAAAGACCGACAAAGGGCATCCAGACCCCCGGCATCCGCAGGCGCCACCAACCTTCCGATAGGTGGTTCACGACCCGCTTTGGCCAGGGCAGCGTTTCCAGATACCCCTTTCGGATGGTCTGATAGAAATCCCACCACGGGGGCGACACATGCTGGTGCTGCCACGCGTTGAACGGCACCGAAATCCATTTGCGTTCGCGCCAGCGCTGTGGCCAGCGCGACGCGATCTTTTCCGCCACCGCAGCAAAGACCGAAACGTTGTCGCCCGTGTTTTTGCCCAACTGCTGCAGATCGATCCCGTATTGCGACGGGTTCAGCATCCGCGTGATGTAATTGGCAAAGGTCGTTTTGCCCCCGCCCCACGGGCTGTCGATATGCAGGACAAAGGCGGCCTCGGACGGGACCTTGCCGCTGTCGCCTGCGGCCAGTTGATCGTCCTGAACCGCGTTGATCAGCGAGGCCAGCGAAAAGGCCAGCGGCCCACGATCCAGCAGGTCACGGGTCGTCTCGGCCCGGTCCGAGGACAGGGTCACTTCGGTCGGGCGGTCCCCGCTTGCGCCGGGATCTTCCGCGACTGAAAAAAGATGCCGGAATATTTCGACCTCACCCTGTTCGAGCTCTCGCAGCGAAATTTGACCCGGCCAGTTTTTGCCCGTGTTTTCAACAAAACGAAGAACGTTATCGCGTGAAATGGGTGAGTTCGGAAAACTGTCGCGCAGGCGCAGGGAGATCTGATCGCTCTCCGACGTCGGAAGCGCCTCGATCTGCGCCCATCCCACGACGCCGCCGCGGCTGGAGGGTTTCCCGCTGTATTCTTTGTTGTCCACCGTTCGCCAGATTGCCACCACATCGCCTGGCCTCATGGCGCTTTGCAGCTCGCTCGACGATTTGGGTTTGATATCCCAAGATTCCACCGATCCCGGGCTCATCCGCCCTTCCAGTTGGGTGCTGTCGGTTCGGCGATACTGGCACAGCCAAAGGGGTCGGTCGGTCAAAGCAATCGACAATTCGCTGTTGTCGTTGCTTAGCGCATGGTCCACGCCACCCCGCCGCAACAACGCCGCCGCATAATGTACTGGCTGCAATCCGCCAAGCTGCCTGAGCAGATTGTGGAATGAGTCTCCCTGATAGTCCCGGACTTGAACGAAATTCAGCAACTCAAGCACCACTTGCGCCGCATCCGCCGAGCGGCCATCTAGGCCAATCAAACCGACGAGCATGTCCAGGTTGTTCGACGCGGTTGCAATCGTGTTGAAATCGGTTCGCGCAAGAAGGGTCGCATCGGGGAACTCAACGCCATCACGAAAGAAGGTGGCCATGGTTTCCGAGTAAGCGTCTGCGGCGTGGTTTCGAACAAATGTTGCCAGATTTCGCAGAGGAAGCGGCGGTTCGGTCGAAGGATTCTCCGCCATACCCCATTCGATCGCCGCCAAGAATACCGTCGACGTTGAAACCAGCCCTGTCGATGAGGTCTTTTGAGGTGCCAGCACATAGGCAAACGCCAACAGGGTCCGGGCGTCGTCTTCGAGCCGATCACCAAGGCGGTCGCCCAGCCAAATGGTCACCTCGTCGTCGACCTCCAACGCTTCGTTCAGTTCGGATTTTGACTCCGCGGTCACTCTAACGAACCCCCACTTGCGCTGCGCCAGTCAGGCGGCGCGTCTGTGGATCAACCTAGAGCATAGGATGCACTCAATACAACAATGGCCAGATGCGGTTTCACGAGTGTCAATTCCGCATTTACTTGCTACGCGGTCTTTTGCACCTTTGCCAAAGCCTTCTGTAACTGCACGATTTTTGCGTCGCGCTCGGTGGCCAGCGTTTCGACGGGTGTGTCACCCGTGGCTTCAGAAAGGCCATTCGCCAGCATCTCGGATATCTCGCGGGTCAGCTGTGGCGTGCCAAGGTCATCCCACCAACCGTTGAACGTGTCAGAGAAATGATCGCAGAACGCGGCCAACCCGCCCGACCCGGCACCAAGGCTGAACAATGTGGTTGGTCCCATGACGGCCCATCGCAGCCCCGGACCTGCGGACATGGCCTTGTCGACATCTCCGACGCTGGCCACGCCTGATTGCACCAGATGGATTGCCTCGCGCCAGACGGCGGCCTGAAGCCGGTTGGCAACATGGCCGGGGACCTCTTTGTTCACGCGAATCGTGACCTTCCCGATATCCGCATAGAAGGCTTCGGCGGCAGGCACCACATCGGTGTCTGTCTGGCTGTTGCCCATCACCTCGACCAGCGGGATAAGATGTGGTGGGTTAAAGGGATGACCCAGAATAAAGCGCCCCGGGTTCTGCCACCCGGCCTGCATCTGGCCCAGCGTCAGGCCCGAGGCCGAACTGGCCACGATTACACCCGGTTCGATGGCAGGTTCAATATCTGCAAAGATGGCGTTCTTGATTGGCAAACGTTCAGGCACGTTCTCCTGCACAAATCCCGCACTTTCGACGGCCTTGCGCGCTGTCTTGGCAAACTTGATCCGGTCTGGATTGCCCCGGTTCGTTAGGCCCAGATCGGTCATGGTTGGCCACGCCTGTTCAATATACGCGCGAACGGATGCCTCAACTCCGTCGCCCGGATCGTAGACACAGACGGACCGGCCCGACGCCAGGAACAGGGCCGCCCAGCTGGCACCTATGGTGCCAGCGCCTAAAACCGCAGTATGCGAAACCTCAGCCATCAGAACAGTCCGGTGTTGATCGGAGAGGCGGCCGTCATGCCGCCGTCAATTGTGAACAATTGCCCGGTTGCAAATCCCGCCTCGTCCGAGGCCAGCCAAACCGCCATCGCGGCAATATCCCTGGGTTGACCAAAGCGTTTCGTCGCATGGCGTGCCAGCGCGTCCATTCGCGCTGCGTGTGGATCATCGGACAAATCAAACCCGGCTTCCAACATACCGGTCTCGATCCAGCCCGGACAAATGGCGTTGCAGCGGATCTTGGGGCCGTGATCCACGGCAATCGAGCGTGTCAGCCCGTGCACGAATGACTTTGATGCATTGTAGAGCGCCATAGAAGGGTCCGCGACCTGACCCGAGGTTGACCCGATATTGATAATCGACCCGCCTCGCGGCATGGCTGGGATAGACGCCCGGCACATGTTGAACACGCCGCGGCAATTGGCTCCGATGAGCAGGTCCCAATCGGCGTCGGTGCTATCCACGACGGTTTTTTCGATCTGGATGCCAGCGTTGTTCACCAGCACATCGATGGCTCCGACCGACTGCACCAATGCAGCAATTTGCGCAGCGTCCGAGACATCGGTGCTTTGCCAATGGACCAACTCTGGTAGCTCCTCGGGTCGGTCCCCGCGCCCGCAGGTGGTCACGATTGCGCCTTCGGTCAAGAAGGCGTCGACAATGGCGCGCCCGATGCCCTGACGGCCTCCAGTTACCAGCGCTGTTTTCCCTGCCAACCGCATCAGTGCGCCACCATGACGTGCCGGATCGAGGTATAGGCGTCGAGCGCGTAGACGCTCATGTCGCAACCGGTGCCGGAGCCTTTCATTGCAGCCCATGGCATCTCGGGCGTGCCGACGCCGTGGGTGTTGACCCAAGTAAACCCATATCGCAGCCGACTGGTCATCTCCATCGCGCGTCCCACATTGTTGGTCCAGACAGATGAGGCCAGACCGTAGCGACCCGCATTCGCGATGCGCAGTGCATCTTCGGGGTCGTCGAAACGCGAGATAGTAACGACAGGGCCGAAGACCTCGCTGGTTGCGACCTCGGCGTTGTTGTCGACGTTGGCGAGGATGGTTGGTTGGTAGAAATAACCCGAGCCGTCGGCAGCCGCGCCACCAGTGACGATTTCACAAGAACTCCGAGACCGATCGACGAAGCCTGCCACGCGCTCGTGCTGGCGGGCCGAGATGACCGGACCCATTTCGGTGCCTTCAGCCTTTTGCGCGCCAATCCGGATTTCGCTGACCTGCACAGCGATCGCTGCAACAAGCTTGTCGTAAATCCCGCTCTGCGCCAGAACACGGCAAGGCTGGGCGCAATCCTGTCCGGCATTGAAGAAACTGCCATAGCGGATGGTTTCTGCAACAGCGTCAATATCCGCGTCATCGAAAACGATCACCGGTGCCTTGCCACCCAATTCCAGATGCACATGGCGGATCTGATTGCCAGCCGCCCGCATCGCCGCCATTCCGGTGGCAGGGCTGCCGGTCACTGTGATTGCTTCCATCTCAGGGCTGTTGATCAGTTTGTCTCCAATGGTCGGACCTGCGCCATGGATCACGTTCAGAACGCCCTTGGGCAGAATATCATTCAGCAACTCCGCCGCCCGCAGGGTGGAAAGGGGAGTAAGCTCCGAAGGTTTCAGGACCACCGAACACCCCGCCGCAATAGGGGCCGCCAGTTTCCAAGCAGCCATCATCAGTGGATAGTTCCAAGGCGCGATGGCGGCCACCGGCCCGACAGGGTCGCGTCGGATCATACTGGTGTGGCCAGTGACATACTCTCCGGCAGCGCTGCCCGACATGGTGCGCGCCGCGCCGGCAAAGAACAGGAACGTGTCGATGGTCAATGGCATCTCATCATCGCGGGCCGAGGGCCAGGGTTTGCCGACGTCCAGGCTTTCGAGTTCGGCAAGCTCGTCCTGATTGGCCTCAAGACAATCCGCGATGGCCAGCAGCAACGCCGAGCGTTCTGCCGGGGTGCTGCGCGAAAACGTTTCGAACGCTTCTGCAGAAGAGCGCACCGCTGCTTCGACCTGTTCAGGGCTGGCCTCATTCACACGGACGATTTCGGCACCGGTTGCCGGATCGACGATTGGTAGTGCGGCCCCTGTTCCGGCGACCAACACGCCATTGATCAGCATGTTTGTCTGCATGTTTCCCCCTAGAATGCGACCTGGTCGCCGCCCTTGAGCGCCAGGCGTTCGCGCGCTTCGGTCGGGGTCGCGACCGTCAGGCCAAGGTTTTCGATGATGTCCCGGATTTTCCGAACCTGCTGTGCACTGGATACGGCTTTTTCGCCCGGCCCGATATAGAGGCTGTCCTCCATCCCGACGCGGACATTGCCACCCAGCAAAGCGCTTTGCGTGGTGAATGGTATCTGAAAGCGTCCTGCGGCCAGAACCGACCATTCATATTCGTCGCCAAACAGCTTGTTGGCGATGGTGTGCATATGCATCAGGTTGTCGAGATCGGCCCCGACGCCGCCCAGAATTCCAAACACCATCTGCACAAAGATCGGCCCCTCGATCCAACCCTGATCCCGCATCCAGGCAAGGTTGTAGAGATGGCCCAGATCGTAGCATTCAAACTCGAACCGCGTACCGTGCCCGTGGCCCAGCTCTTTCAGGCAATATTCGATATCCGCAAAGGTATTGCGGAAGATGAAATCGCGGGTCATGTCCAGAAACTCGGGCTCCCACGCATGTTTCCAGTTCGAGTATTTGTCCTTCATCGGGAAGATGCCGAAATTCATCGACCCAATATTCATGCTGGCCATCTCGGGCGAGGCTGTGGTGGCAGCGCGCAGACGTTCTTCGCGCGTCATGCCCAACCCGCCCCCGGTCGAGACATTTATGACCGCATCCGTGGCCTGTTTGATCCGTGGCAGGAACTCCATGAATAGTTCAGGGTCAGGATCGGGCTTGCCGGTTTCCGGATCGCGCGCGTGCAAATGGATGATCGAGGCGCCAGCCTCAGCCGCTTCGATCGAAGCGGCTGCGATCTCGCTGGGCGTAATCGGCAGATGTTCGGACATGGTCGGGGTATGAATCCCGCCGGTGGGAGCGCAGGTGATGATGACGCATTTTTGCTTGGCCATTGGTTACAGTCTCATCTGCTGCACCTGAGCCGACAGGCCACCATCCAGCACCCATAACTGACCCGAGGCATAGCGCGCCTCGTCCGAGGCCAGCCAATTTACCAGATTGGCGATGTCTTCGGGCGTGCCATAGGTTCGCATTGGGTGAACATCGCGCACCGCCTGCTGCAACTGGTCGATGGTTTTGCCGCCAGCTCCGGACCCATCGCCTGTGAAAAAGCTCTGCAACATCGGCGTGTCGATATAGCCGGGGCAGATGGCGTTGACGCGAATGCCTTCGGGACCATGATCACAGGCCATCGCGCGGGTCAGAGCGTGAACTGCACCCTTGGTTGCGCAATAGGCTGCCAGACCGGGATCTGCAATGAAGCCATCGTAGGAGCCGAAATTGATGATCGAGGCCGATGTTCCGGCGCTTGCTGCCTTGCGCATCAAGGGCAGGGCATATTTTGAGGTCAGAAACGTGCCAGTGCAGTTCACAGCAAAGCTGCGGTTCCACTCCTCAAGCGATGTATCTTCGATGGTTTTTTCAATCTCGATCCCGGCGGCGTTGACCAGAATGTCGAGTTGCCCGGCCTGTGCGTCGACCTGTTTCATCACGGCAATGGCGTCGGCCTCTTGCGTGACATCCAGTTTGACGAAAATACTGCCATCTTCGTCATGCGCAGCCAGCGACCCTTGCGGGGTGAGATCAGCCGCATAGACCTGCGCGCCTTCGCGTAGGAACCGTGCGACAATCGCGCGCCCGATGCCGCCCCGCCCGCCCGTAACCAGAGCGGTTTTTCCTTCAAGATTTCCTGTCATCTGGGGTCCTCAGGTTCAAACGGTAATGTTCTGCCGCCACGGTCCAATCCATGTGGTTGCGCACATATTGCTTGCTGGCATCCGAGGGCGGGTTATAGTCCCAATGCTCTCCGGCCCCGGCCTCCATCGCTGCGTGCAGGGCGCGGCGGGATTTCTGAGTGGCGATGATATTGCAGCGCAAAGCCTCGCTGTCCCAACGCTCGGCGACTTCCGCAGCAAAGGCTTGCGCCGCGTTGGAATAGGTCGGATCAGTTGCAACATTCACCGTCTCCAGCGGATCCGCAGCCAGATCATAAAGCTGCGGCGGGTCGGCGTCGCAATGAATGTACTTGAGCGGCCCGCGCCGGATCATGAAGACGGGATATGGCGTCATCTCGGCGCAATATTCTCCGATGGCCTCATCCACCGGATCATCCGCGCCACGGGCCAGCGGCATCAGTGACCGGCCATCCACCGGCTCGCCCAGATTTTCCGGGTCACCACCGGCGATTTCAACAAAGGTTGGCAGCAGGTCCAGCAGTGAACACGCATTCCCGGCGACGCCATGCGCCACCCCGGCACCTGCCATGATCAGCGGCACTCGGGCAGAATGTTCAAAGAAGTTCATTTTGTACCACAGCCCACGCTCGCCCAGCATGTCGCCGTGATCAGCGGTCACAAAAACGATGGTGTTGTCGCTTTCGCCGATCACTTCGATCGCTTTGACGATCTCACCGACCTTGCTGTCGAAATAGCTGACATTGGCCAGGTAAGCGTGCCGGGCGCGGCGTATTTCCTTGTCGTTCAGGGGGACGATACTGGCCTCGATCCCATCCATCACCCGGCGCGAGAACGGGTCCTGTTGCTCAAGCGGGGGTACATAGTCAGGCATTGGGATATCTTCATCGAAATACAGATCCCACCACTCCGGTTTGGCAACATAAGGGTCATGCGGGTGAATGAAACTGGCCACCAGACAGAACGGCGTCGCATCACCCGAGGCACGTTCACGCCCCCGATCAATCAGCCAGCGATGCGCGGCGAAACCGACCTCGTCGTCATAATCGGTCTGGAAGGTGGCAATCGCAACGCCACTTTCCTTGACGGTTTGCATGTTGTGATACCACTTGTCGATGCGTTCATCCGGGGCTTCCCAATCCGGGGTCCAGGCAAAATCGGCAGGGTAGATATCGGTGGTGATACGGTCCTGAAACCCGTGTTTCTGGTCGGGGCCAACAAAATGCATCTTGCCGGATAGGCAGGTGCGATACCCGAGTGCCTTTAGGTAATGCGCAAAGGTCGGAACCGAGGCACGAAACTCGCTGGCGTTGTCATAGGCAGCAATGCGGCTGATCAACTGACCCGACATAAAGGCAAAACGCGAAGGCGCACAGAGGGGCGAGTTGCAATAGGCCGCGTCAAACCGCATTCCCCGTGCCGCGAGGGCATCGATATGCGGGGTTTTGGCCACCCGATGACCATAGGCGCCGGTCCAGTGCGGCGCCAGTTGATCAGCCATGATGACAACGATATTGGGCTGCGTCATCGCAGGGCACCAGCGTAGGCATCCAAGACCAGCCCGTGAAAGTGGTGTACCGCGTGCTCGGATTTACCTGACCCTGTTGGGTCGTTCACAATGCGCCCCTGGGTAAAGGCCGGTGTGCTCATCCCGCGCTGTACGCTTTCGACCAGACCGATGTCTTCGACCTGCAAAACCTCATCCAGATACCGGATCGCGTCCAGTTCGCCTTCGTCCGGCTCGGGCGTTTCCAGAAAGAAATCATAGGTTTCCAGGGTCCGGTCCGGGCCGACAGGAATGATGTTCAGCACGATCATGCTCGACCGTCCCGGGTACCGCATCAGGCAGGTTGTTGGCCACAGCCACCAGACCGCATGGGTGCGAACCGTGGCGTTGGACACATCATAGGCCGAATTCGCGGACGTCCCCGCATCGGCCATATGGCTCGAATAAATCCCCTGCGTGGTCACCTTGTAAGTGTCCATGTCGACAAGATCGCAAAAGTCCTTATGCGCCGTCGGGCAGTGATAGCATTCCAGAAAATTGTCGACGACGTTCTTCCAGTTCGACTTGATGTCATAGGTTAGCCGGTGCCCGAATGTCAGCTGGTCGATATCCGGGGCCCAGTGGCGAATCTCGGTTTCCAGATTGCCGGATTGGTCCCGCAACGGGGCGGCGGACGGATCGAGATTCACAAAAATAAAGCCTGCGAATTCCTCGACCTGGACCTGATCCAGACAAATCTCACCGGTGCTGAAATTTTCGAGGTGCTCCGTTTCCGGCGCGCGCACAAGCTGACCGTCCAACTTATAGACCCACGCATGATAGGGGCACATGATGCGGCTCGTATTGCCCTCGCCTTTCAGCAGCTCGTGTGCGCGGTGCTTGCAGACATTGTAAAACGCGCGCAGCGTGCCTTCCCGGTCGCGGACAACGGCGATGGGCTGCCTGGCGATCTCGACGGTTACGAACGACCCGGGCGCGCGCAGCTTTTCAACATGACAGACCCACTGCCAGGACTTCGCAAGAATCTCGCGCTGATCGGCCTGGAACCATTCCTGCAACACATACGCGTCGGCTTTCAGCGATTGCGAGTCACCGGCGTCCGATGAATAGCCGTCGCCAATGGTCGAGAATTGAGCCTGGGTCGGTAGGTTTGCCATGCCGGGCGCTCCTTTGCCTGCCTGCGGGGTCGCACGGGGTATGATCGGCCAAATGCGGTCAATTGACCAATAGTTTAATCGCCTTTGGATAAACCTTATTCGTCATTTTGAACGGCTGGCGCCGGGCGGTACATTGGCCAGGCCCTGAACTCGAAAGGGACGCGACCTTCAATCCGGTCCTGGCTGGGCGGCAGGCCAAAGCGCTGTTTGTAGGCACGCGTAAAATGGACATGGCTGGGAAAACCGCATGCCAATGCAACCTCGGAGATGGGTAATTCCGTTTGCGTCACCAGCCCCCGCGACCGGTCCAGGCGAATGTCACGGTAGTAGAGTTGTGGGCTGGTTCTTACATAGTCCCGAAACAAGCGATTCAACTGGCGTTGCGACACGCCCGCCAGTTTGCACAGTTCGGGGATGCTGATCAGGGTTTCCAAATGACGTTCCATGATCTCGATGGCCTTGCGCACCTTGGGCGGTGCCGTGTTCCCCAATGGTTCTAGACGATCATCGGTCTGATGCGCGCCCGGACCGCGCAGGTTCCGGTAGAACAGATATTTGGCACAATCGTTTGCCAGCGCGTCGCCAACAATTCCGCGTAGCAGGAACAGCGCATATTCACCGGCTGCCGCCCCACCGCAACAGGTCCCAATATTGCTTCCATGGGCAAACAAGTCCTCTGACACGTTGACCTGCGGGTATTTTTCGCCAAAGGCATCAATATGTTCGTAATGAACGGTCGCGCGCCGTCCTTCAAGCAATCCGGCTTCCGCCAGAATGAACGCGGCGGTGTCAATTCCTGCGATAAAACTGCCGGTCCTGGCGAATTTTCGTATCGCTGAAAGCAGCGGCTCGCTCGTGAAGGCCTCGGGTGTCCAACTGCTTGAAACCGCAATAATGTCCGGGCGGTTGTGTTTCAGTGTGTCCAGAGGGTTGACGGAAACCTCCAATCCGTTGCTGGCCCGACAGAGCGCTCCTTCCACGCTTGCGATGTGCCAAGTAAATTGTTGGCGACCGTCAAGATAATTCGCGGCCCGAAACGGATCCAGAAACGCCATCGTCGCCGCAAGATTGAAGTGCGGCGTAACCAAAATCAGAATCTCGGTGCCTTCGGTCTTTGTCTGCATGACCGCACGTTAGCGGAAACCGGCCCATGCGGCGAGTGCGTGCGCGAGCTGCATGTAGGCAACGATTCCTGGACTCTTACGAGAGCTGGTGCCTCAAGAGGGACTCGAACCCCCGACCTTGTCCTTACGAAGGACCTGCTCTACCAGCTGAGCTATTGAGGCAAACCAAGCGTGCATTTAGACGGTTGGCGCGTGTCTTGCAAGTCGGATTCAGATCGGATTACCACCCAAGTCGGCCCAACAAGCCCGGTCGCAAAGCCTGGCCCTTAGACTGTTGCGCCCTTCAGGCGGATCGCTGTGCCCAGGCTACCAGCGCAGACGCCCACGATAACAGCAATCACCAATTCCAGCGGTTCGACATGCGCGAATTGCCAGCCCGCAAAAACCAGCGTTTCAAGCACACCGATGACACCGCCCATCAGCGCACCGAGCCACAGTTTGCGGGTCATCATTCCCAGCGCCAGTCCCAGAATGCCGGGCAGGCTGAGGATGTTTCCGCCGATTGTTCCAAGAATATCAAGCATATCTACCCCGCCTCAGTCCGTGGTCGTGTTCAGGAAATCGCGAATGTCATCACCGGCCGCCGCGTGTTTTTCGAGCCGGTCGCCCGCGCGCGCGCTAAGGCCCTCGGTGACGTTCTGGTACTCTTCCAGGTATCCAGGAGGCAGGCTGTGGGCGATGCCCTGATGGCAGTCGATACAGGTCATATTGTTGTCGATGGCGCGTTGATGTTCCGAAGCGGCGCGGGCCTCCTGAATGGTGAAGTCCATATAGTCGAAATTGTGGCAATTCCGGCACTCGCGACTGTCCGAGGCTTTCATCTTTTTCCAGACCGCCGCCGCCATGCTCAGCCGGTGTGCCTCGTATTTCTCGGGGGTGCTGATGGTGCCGGCCAGTTCGTGATAGACATCCTTGACCGCCATGATCTTGGCTTTGATCTTGTGGTTCCATTCATGCGGTACGTGGCAATCGGAACAGATGGCGCGCACGCCCGAGTGGTTGTTGTAGTGGATGGTCTCGCGATATTCGCCCAGATTGACCTCCATCGTGTGGCACGAGGTACAGAATTCCTCGGTATTGGTCAGTTCGAGCGTCCAGTGAAACCCGCCCCAGAACAGGATTCCGCCCAGAAATCCGGCGATCAGGGTGAAACCGACACTGAGAACCGGGATCGGGCTCCAGAACCAGTTCCAGAGACGACGAATGAATCCACGGTTGTCTTGGGAGTCTGCCATCTTACGTGCTCCTTTTTCGATCCGTTTTGGTCAGTTGTCGTAGGACGGGACAAAGACGTTCTCGACCAGCGGATCGGTGTCGGCCTGCGGAACATGGCATTGATTGCAGAAATACCGTGTGCCCGCGATGTGATCCAACTCGCGGCCTTCGCGATCCAGATAGTGGGTCATCGATAGGGTCGGGGCATTGCGTTCTCCGGCCTTGGTCCAGTCGTGGCAGGACAGACACTGATTGGTGCGGATATCGATCTGATATTGCGAGGTCGAATGCGGTATCAGCGGAGGTTGCTGGCGGTAGTTTCGCACCATTCGCCCCTCGCGGCCTTCCCATTGCAGTTTCGTATCCACGATACTGGGCGCATCTACTGGCGTGCCGCGCAGATCCCGAACCTCTTGCGCAATCGCGATGGTGCCAAGCGCGGTCAGAAGGGCTGCGGCTGTCGTGACTATCTTGTTCATCTTGCAGGTTCCTTGTTGCTTGTCCGGATGGCGCGGTTCAGGCGCGTTCCACTTTGCAGGCACATTTCTTGAAGTCGGTCTCTTTCGACAGCGGGCAGGTCGCGTCGAGGGTCAGCTTGTTGGTCAGCTGGCCTTCGTCGAACCAGGGCATGAAGACCAGACCGCGCGGCACCTTGTTGCGGCCTCCGGTTTCGATGCGGCTGTTGACCTCACCGCGACGGGTGGACAGAACAATCTCTTGCCCTTTGCGCAGACCACGGTCCTTGGCGTCTTCTGGGTGCATATAGACCACAGCGCCCGGGTAGGACCGGTGCAACTCGGGCACGCGACGCGTCATCGAGCCCGAATGCCAGTGTTCCAGCACGCGTCCGGTGCATAGCCAAAGATCGTATTCCTCATCCGGCACCTCGGGGGCGGGTTCATAGGGGGCAAAGATGATCTTGGCCTTGCCGTCCTTGTGCCCGTAGAATTTGACGTCGGCCCCGGCTGGTACGTAAGGGTCATACCCTTCGCGGAACCGGTAGAGCGTTTCCTTGCCGTCCACGACCGGCCAGCGCATGCCGCGCACCTGGTGATAGGTCTCGAACGGGGCGAGGTCGTGGGCGTGGCCGCGTCCGAAATCGGCATATTCCTCGAACAGACCTTTCTGAACGTAAAAGCCAAAATGTTCGGATTCGTCATTGTCGAACCCGTCTGCGGTTTCCGACAGCGGGAACTGGTCGACCGAGCCATTGGCGTACAGCACATCGAACATCGTCTTGCCGCGATGTTCGGGCATCTTGGCCAGCAACTCCTCGCCCCAGACTTCTTCTACGGTGAAGCGTTTCGAGAATTCCATCAGCTGCCACAGGTCGGATTTCGCCTCACCTGGGGCCTTTACCTGCTGTCGCCAGAATTGGGTGCGGCGTTCCGCGTTGCCATAGGCGCCTTCTTTCTCAACCCACATGGCTGTGGGCAGGATCAGGTCGGCCGACAGCGCAGTGACGGTGGGATAAGGGTCCGACACCGTGATGAAGTTCTCGGGGTTGCGATAACCGGGATAGCCTTCTTCGTTGATGTTGGGCGCGGCCTGCATGTTGTTGTTACACTGCACCCAATAGGCGTTCAGTTCGCCATCCTTCAGCTTGCGGTTCTGCAGAACGGCGTGAAATCCGGGCTTGGGCGGAATGGTGCCTTCGGGGATCTTCCATGCGGTTTCGCAGATCTGGCGATGCTCATCATTGTTGACCACCATGTCAGCAGGCAATCGGTGCGAGAACGTGCCAACTTCGCGCGCGGTGCCACAGGCCGAGGGCTGGCCGGTCAGAGAGAAAGGCGAGTTGCCGGGTTCGGATATCTTACCTACCAGCAAATGCACATTGTACATCAGCGAATTCACCCAGGACCCGCGTGTGTGTTGGTTGAACCCCATGGTCCAAAGGCTCATGACCTTGCGGGTCGGGTCGGCGTATTGCTGAGCGAGCCGCTCAAGCTGTTCTTCTGGGACGCCTGACAATTCCGAGGTGTATTCCAGCGTATAAGGCGCAACCGCTTCGGCGTATTCATCAAAACTGATCGCTTCCAACTCGCCGGAATCCGGGTTCGCCGCCTCTTGCTGCAGCGGATTGGTTTCCCGCAACCCATAGCCGATATCGGTCGCGGTTTTGGTGATGTTGACGTGGTTGCGAACGAAGAACTCATTCACCGCGTTGTTCTGGATGATGTAGTTGGCGATGTAGTTCAGGATCGCCAGATCGGTTTGCGGCGCAAAAACAATGCCGTTGTCCGCCAGTTCGAACGAGCGGTGTTCGAACGTGGACAGCACGTGGACCTCGCAGCCCGGCTTGGTCAGGCGGGTATCCGTCAGGCGAGACCACAGGATCGGGTGCATCTCGGCCATGTTCGAGCCCCACAGCACGAATGTATCGGCGGCTTCCAAATCGTCATAGCAGCCCATCGGCTCATCAATGCCGAAGGTGCGCATGAAACCGACAACGGCTGAGGCCATGCAATGCCTTGCGTTAGGGTCTATGTTGTTGGACCGGAACCCCGCCTTCATCAGTTTCGATGCGGCATAGCCTTCCCAGACCGTCCACTGACCAGACCCGAACATGCCAACGCTGGTCGGCCCTTTGTTGGCCAGCGCCTCTTTCCACTTGGTGGCCATGATATCAAAGGCTTCGTCCCAGCTGACCGGTTCGAACTCGCCATTCTTGTCGTATTCGCCGTTGGTCTTGCGCAGCAACGGCGTGGTCAGGCGGTCCTTGCCGTACATGATCTTGGACAGGAAATAACCTTTGATGCAGTTCAGCCCGCGGTTCACCGACGCGTCAGGGTCGCCCTGTGTTGCGACCACGCGCCCGTTCTTGGTGCCCACAAGAACCGAGCATCCGGTGCCGCAAAACCGGCAAGCGGCCTTGTCCCATCGGATGTCGGGGGTCCCGATCTGCGCGTCGGCCGGTCCGGTCGCAAGCGGCAGGCCAGCCGCCGAAGCCGTCGCGGCGGCGGCGGTTGATTTCAAAAAGGTCCGGCGGGATTCAGAGATGGTCATGATAGGGTCTCCGGCGTTACATCTGGCGAGAAGCGTTGAGGTGCGGACGTGTCTCCGCAGGGTCTTCGAAATGGTGATAGGTCAGCGACAGGGTGATCACACCCGGGATCTGGTGCAGATCCATGATCGTCTCCGAGGCGAGACGGTTGGGCGTGTCTTCGACGACGACGACAAGGCGGCCGTCATCAGTGGCGGCGTGAACTTCGGCTCCGTTCACGTTGTTGATTGCGTCCTGCGTGCTTTGCACCAAGGCGGGCGTGACATGGACAAGACAGCCGCAAATATTCATTGCGCACCCTCCGGGCTGGTGTGTTCATGACGCTCGAAACTGACGGCGTCGACGGGGCAGGCGCTGGCGCAGGCGCCGCAACCAGTACAGGCATCGAGGTCCAGAACCGGTTCGGCCCTTCCGCCGAGTTGCGGGCGAAAGCGCAATGCGCGCGCGTCGCAGGCGTCCTGACACACGCGACAGCTTACGCCGTTCATCGACAGGCACGTCGCGCCGATGCTCGCCCGCCACGGCCAGTTGGCCATCTGCTCAGGGTCCAAGGCGCCGGTCGGGCATGAGGTCGCGCACTCTCCGCAAAAGGTGCAGGGGTTGGTATCCAGACGAACCTCGGGCCAGCCTTGCGAGTCCAGGGCGATGATGTCCTGCGGGCACGCCTCAATACAGGCGTCGCAGTCTACGCACAGGTCGAAAAATCCGTCAGCCACGGCACCGGGTGGCCGGATAGCGGACGGGTCCGGACGCAGCACTTTGCCACGTAAAAAAGCGCGCCGGCTTGCTAGCTTGTTCATTCGCTTGCTACCTCTGGGTCGACGGACGCCGTTCCTGACATCCATGCGCAATCATTAGTCTAGCACGACGAATTCGAATTTGACTCAGATCATTTCGATAAAGCTATAAATTTAATCATATATTGGAATTTAAGGTCTGATCTTTATCAATAAGTGGCCTGCTGCGAGCCCAAGCCATACCGCGCAGCGCGTCCGAAAGGCAGTCACGCCCGTTTTTCACCGATCGACGCCACGCCAAGCACTGCCAACACCTTGGCCTCGATCTGTTCGGCGTTCATTCCGGCAGTTGCGTACATGTCGTCCGGGCTGGATTGATCAATGAACGTATCGGGCAGGACCATCGACCGGTACTTCAAACCCTGATCAAAGACACCTTCATCCGCCAGCAACTGGGCCACGTGACTGCCGAACCCGCCGATTGCACCTTCCTCGATGGTGATCAACGCCTCGTGCCCGGCGGCAAGGTCAAGGATCAACTCTCGGTCCAGAGGTTTGGCAAATCGCGCATCCGCAACCGTTGGCGTGATCCCGCGCGCCGACAGCGCCTCGGCAGCTTTCTGGACCTCGGACAAACGTGTCCCAAAGGACAGCAGAGCAACGCGCGCGCCCTTCTGGATCAGGCGACCCTTGCCGATTTCAAGAACTTCGCCGCGTTCCGGCAAGTCGACGCCGACACCCTCGCCACGCGGATAGCGAAATGCGATCGGCCCATCTTCATGAGCAGCGGCGGTGGCGACCATATGCATCAGTTCCGCCTCATCCGCCGCGGCCATCACCACAATTCCGGGCAGGTTCGACAGATAGGCGATGTCGAACGACCCAGCATGCGTCGCACCATCGGCGCCCACCAGACCCGCGCGGTCGATGGCAAAGCGTACCGGCAGGCGCTGGATAGCCACATCGTGTACGACCTGGTCATACCCGCGCTGCAGAAAGGTTGAATACATCGCGCAGAACGGCTTCATCCCGCCTGCGGCCAGCGCCGCCGAGAAGGTCACGCCGTGTTGCTCGGCAATCGCCACATCGAAACAGCGCGAGGGGTAGCGTTCCGCAAACAGGTTCAGCCCGGTGCCGTCGGGCATGGCGGCCGTCACCGCAACAATCTTGTCATCGCGTCCGGCCTCATCCACCAGCGCCTTGCCAAACACCGAAGTATAAGAGGGCGCATTGGAGGGGGACTTCTTCTGCTCACCCGTCACCACATCAAACTTGGCAGTGGCATGGCCTTTGTCGCGGGCCTGCTCGGCGGGGCCATAGCCCTTGCCCTTTTTGGTCAGCACATGGATCAGGATAGGACCGGTCGCCTTGGCCTTGACCGTGCGCAGGACCGGTAGCAACTGGTCCATATCGTGTCCGTCGATGGGACCGAGATAGGAAAAGCCTAGCTCTTCAAACAGCGTGCCGCCGACGGCCATGCCTTTCAGCATCTCCTTGGCGCGCTTGGCGCCTTCGCGGAACGGTTCGGGCAGCAGCGACACCGCGCCTTTGGCCGCAGCTTTCAGATCGTGGAACGGTTCCTCGGCATAGATGCGCGATAGATAGCTGGACAACGCGCCGACGGGCGGTGCGATGCTCATCTCGTTGTCGTTCAGGATCACGATCAGGCGCTTTTTCAAGTGGCCTGCATTGTTCATCGCCTCAAAGGCCATTCCTGCGGACATCGAGCCATCACCGATCACCGCAATCGCATCGCCCATACCTTCGGGGGTGACGCCGCCCAGATCGCGCGCCACGGCAAAGCCCAAAGCGGCACTGATCGAAGTGCTGGAATGCGCCGCGCCAAACGGGTCGTAGGGGCTTTCGCTGCGTTTGGTGAAACCGCTCAATCCGTCCTTCATCCGCAGGGTGCGGATACGGTCGCGGCGCTCGGTCAAGATCTTGTGCGGATAGCATTGGTGCCCCACATCCCAGATGATCTTGTCGCGCGGTGTGTCGAACACCGCGTGCAACGCGGTCGTCAGTTCCACCACGCCCAGTCCCGCCCCCAGATGGCCGCCGGTGACGGACACGGCCGAGATCGTCTCGGCCCGCAATTCCTGCGCAACCTGGTGCAGCTGCGCGTCCGAGAACTGCTTGAGGTCCGCAGGGCGGTTCACAAGGTCCAACAGAGGCGTTTTCGGGCGGTCAGACATTTGGCGCGTTCCTGGCTTAGCTGTCCCGGGCAATAACGAAGCGGGCAGCCTGCTTCAAGGTTTCAGCCGATGCGCCGTACCCGTCCAGGGCAGCACAGGCCTGGTCCACAAGGTCCGCAGCACGGGTCTTGGCCGCATCCAGACCCAGCAGCGAGACAAAAGTCGCCTTGCCCGCATCCGCGTCTTTTTGCAGGCGCTTGCCAGCCTTGTCGGCGTCACCTTCGACATCCAGAATGTCATCGGTGATTTGAAAAGCAAGACCAAGGGCTTGGGCATATCGGCGCAGGGGCTCAGGATCAGCCTGCGCCAATCGCGCCCCGACGCAGGCCGACCAGGTGATCAGCGCACCGGTTTTTCCGGCTTGCAGACGCGTTATTTCCTCCAGCGTCAGCGGGTCTGTGGCTGTTTCGGCGGCGATATCCAGCGCCTGGCCCAGCACCATCCCCTGCGCGCCGCTTGCTTTGGCCAGTGTTAGAGCCAATTCCGCCCGGATTTCGGCCGCGCCAACTTCGGGCCGGGTACAGAGCTCAAACGCCAGAGTCTGCAGCGCATCCCCTGCCAGCACCGCGGTCCCTTCATCCCATTTAACATGCACCGTCGGACGTCCGCGCCGCAGGTCGTCATCATCCATGCAGGGCAAATCATCATGGACCAACGAATAGGCATGGAGCGCCTCGATCCCGGTCGCTGGCCAGATCGCGCGGTCGGCATCGATGCCGTGAAGCCGCGCCGTTTCCAGCACCAGAAACCCGCGCAGTCGCTTGCCACCTTGCGTAGCATTTGCCATCGCCCGGGTCACATCCAGATCGTCCAGAGCACCCAGAACCAGGTCGAACTGCGCCTGAATGCGGGCCGCATCCTGCGCGAGACTTTTGTCAAACATCTACTGGCCTTCGACGGGCGTCGTTCCGGTTGGCTGACCGTCCGCATCCAGCGTGATGGCGGCGACCTTTTCTTCAGCGCGCTTCAGCTCATCCTCGCAGCGCTTTTTCAACGCGGCCCCGCGTTCATACAAAGCAATAGACTGATCCAGCGCCACGTCGCCGCGCTCCAGCTGGCCGACTACGGCCTCAAGCTCTTTCATCGCCTGTTCGAATGTCATCTGCTCAACTGGGGTATCGGTCATCGGACTGCCTTCATCAGTTCTTCCACATGGGCGCGTGTCGCCTCGGCCAGTGCGTTCAGATCATACCCGCCTTCCAGAGTCGAGACGATACGACCATCACAAACCTCATCCGCGATCCTGCACAGCTGGGCGGTGATCCAGGCGAAATCGCCGGTGGACCAGTTCAGATTGGCCAGCGGATCGTCCTGATGCGCGTCAAAACCGGCCGAGATGATGATCAGTTCCGGGTTGAACGCCCGCAAGCGTGGAAAGGCTTGCGCCTCATAGGCGGCGCGCATTTCGGCGCCGCCCGACCCCGGTGACAGGGGAATGTTCAGAACCGTCTCGAACGCGCCGGTCTCATCAGGTCGCCCCGAGCCCGGCCAAAGCGGCATCTGCTGGCTGGTGATGACCAGCGCGCGGCGCTCATCCCACAACAGGTCCTGCGTGCCGTTGCCGTGATGCACGTCGAAATCCACCACCGCGACCCGGTTCAAACCATGGTGATCCAACGCGTGTTTTGCCGCCAACGCCGCGTTGCCGAACAGGCAGAACCCCATCGCTGTTTCTTTCTCGGCGTGATGCCCGGGTGGGCGAATGGCGCAGAACGCATTCGGGGACTCACCGCCCAGAACCAGATCGACCGCTCGCACCACGGCCCCGGCTGCGCGATAGGCGGCATCGACAGAACCCGGGGACATGAACGTGTCCCCGTCAATCTGAGCAAACCCGTCGGTGGGGCGGGTATCGAGAATATCGCTGATATGGCTTTGCGGATGAACCCGCAGCAGGTCGTCATCCGCCGCCATGGGTGCGGTGACGCGGTTCAGTTCCAGCCCCTCAAGTGCGTGCAGTACATGCTCTAGCCTCGCGACCCGTTCGGGGTGGCCTTGCGGCGTCACATGGCCGAGACAGTCGGCATGGGTCAAAAGGGCAGTCTTCATCGGGATCCCATCTTCATCTGGCAAAAAACATCCTCACCGAAGGCTAAAAATCGCCGCGCAGCGGCGGTCTCAGTCCGGTGCCAGCATATAACCGGCCCCGCGCACAGTCTGCAAATACCGGGGCTGCTTGGGGTCCTGTTCGATCTTGCGACGTAGCCGAGTGATCTGCACGTCCACTGCGCGTTCCTGCGCCTGACCCTTGTCGCGGCCCAGATCCTCGACCAGCTTGGCCCGGCTAATCGGTTCGCCCGGCTGGGTTGAGAATATCTTCATCAACTGGCTTTCCGTGGCGGTCAGCCGCACCGGGTCCTCGCCTTGCCACATCTCGCCCCGCTCGACGTCATAGCGGATCGGGCCCAGATGCAGGATCTTTGCCGCCGCATCCTGCGCCGGGGTCTCGGGCATACGCCGCAGAATGGCATTGATCCGCAGCAGCAATTCCTTGGGCTCGAACGGCTTGGCCAGATAATCATCCGCCCCGGCCTCAAGACCGGCAATCCGATGCTCGGTTTCACCCTTTGCCGTCAGCAGCAGGATCGGAGTGGTGTGCGTTTCGCGCAGCGCGCGTGTCAGGCTGACGCCATCCTCGCCGGGCATCATCACATCCATCACGATCAGATCGAAATCCAGCCCGGACAGAACCCGCCGCGCATGGGCCGCATCGCGGGCCGCAGTGACCAGAAACCCGCTGCGCATCAGGAATTTCTTGAGCAGATCCCGAATGCGCTCGTCATCGTCGACAATCAGAAGATGGGCGTCCATGTCACTCATGAAGTGGTATCCCGCAATTTGGTATAGGCATGACGCATATCAGCATCCATCATCGCTTCAAGCACTTTGCGAAACCCGGCAACGGCCTCGGGCCCTGCATCCTTGAAGGCCGCCCGCATCCGCGCTCGCTGAGCGTCAGACAACCGGGTTTCCAGCGCTTTACCCTGTTCCGTCAAAAATAGGTGTCTTTCACGCTTGTCCAACGTGCCCACGCGGCTTTCAACCAGGCCATCTTCGACCAGAGTGCGCAAAACACGATTCAGAGACTGTTTTGTGACCCCAAGGATCGCCAGCAGGTTGTTGACGGTTGTCCCGGGCGCGCGGTTGATGAAGTGAATTGCCCGGTGATGCGCGCGGCCATAGGCCATCTGGGCCAGAATACGATCGGGATCGGCGGTAAAGCCGCGATAGGCAAAGAACATTGCCTCGATACCTTGCCGTAGCTGCTCATCCGTCAGAAACAGCAGGCTTTCCCCACCAAAGACCGGAGCGGGCCGGATTTCGGACATGTCGCGCCTCATTGCTTGTGCGGGCCAAGCTTATGTCAGCGTTGTTGACATTCCAAGGCCGCAGGAGTATCGATCCCCGGATTTTGCGCAACATTTACGTGAAATTCCAACGGATTTGCGCAACATCTGAAGCTTCATCCCGGTTCAGGAGGGTTCGCATGGCGGGGTACGACGATCGTGACGGTGTCATTTGGATGGACGGCAAACTGGTGCCGTGGCGCGACGCCAACGTCCACATCCTGACGCATGCAATGCACTATGCGTCCTCGGTTTTTGAGGGTGAGCGCGCCTATAACGGCAAGATTTTCAAAAGCCGTGAACATTCCGAGCGTCTGATTGCCTCGGCCGAGGCGCTGGACATTCCGATGCCCTACTCGGTCGATGACATTGAAAAGGCCAAGGAAGAGGCACTGGAAGCCAGCGGATTGCAGGACGCCTATGTGCGCGCTCTGGTTTGGCGCGGGTCCGGCGACGACATGGGTGTTGCATCGGCCAAGAACCCGGTCCGCATGGCCGTCGCGGTCTGGCCCTGGGGTGCCTATTATGGTGATGCCAAGATGCAGGGCGCCAAGCTGGACATCGCCGAGTGGAAACGCCCCAGCCCCGACACCATTCCGGTGCATGCAAAGGCGGCGGGCCTTTACATGATCTGCACCATCTCCAAGCACAAGGCCGAAGCCAAAGGCTGTTCCGATGCGCTGTTCATGGATTGGCGCGGTTACGTGGCCGAAGCCACGGGTGCCAACGTGTTCTTCGTCAAGGATGGCGAGGTCCACACCCCGCTGGCCGATTGCTTCCTGAACGGTATCACCCGCCAGACAGTCATTCAGATGCTGAAAGACAAGGGCATCACCGTGCACGAACGGCGCATCAAGCCCGAGGAAATGGCCGAATTCGAACAGTGCTGGCTGACCGGCACCGCCGCCGAGGTCACTCCGGTTGGTCAGATCGGTGACTACACGTTCGAGGTCGGCGACCTGACGCGCGAAATCGCCGAGGATTACGAGCAACTCGTACGCACCTGACGCATAGATCCCAAACCAGCCCTAAACCCTCGCTCTCGGCGGGGGTTCTCTTTTTGTAGGCTCTTGAAATTCAAGATAAAAACAGTCAGATAGATGCTGCCCATCAGGAACGATTAACCGGCCAACCGAAATACACCAACTTCGGGCGCGCAGTCGCCGGCGCTTGGGATTTGCTGGGTGTGGTTCGGCATTTGCGCCGTGACAGATCCGTCTCGTCAAAAGAAGTTGCGCGTCCGCGATCAAAGATATGCTTGAGTTTCTGCAATTTCGTACGACGACTGAAGCCGTGTGGAATTGCATCGGCTTGATCGAACAATTGATGTTCACTGCACGCTTCTTCAGGCCGAGCTGAGAAACAACGCTTCGGGGCAGACTGAGGGCGTTCC
Organism: Ruegeria sp. CH11; assembly: GCF_056537105.1. Classification (NCBI taxonomy): domain Bacteria; kingdom Pseudomonadati; phylum Pseudomonadota; class Alphaproteobacteria; order Rhodobacterales; family Roseobacteraceae; genus Ruegeria; species Ruegeria sp. CH11. The sequence goes on along the minus strand of NZ_JBQFQX010000012.1, from coordinate 48,619 downwards.
TGCTAAGAAGTCAACCTGCCGTCTTGTTCCAATAAACAGTCCTTCAACCGGTGTCGACGTTAACTTGTTCCTGGGTAGCGTGTCCTGTGGATTGTCGGCATATAGACAATCTTGTCTAAGGAACTAGGCATCCCAGAAGATAGCGCGTGCACGGTTGAACTGCCAGCGCCGTGCGTCCGCATCGGCACCGGGGATTGAGATTGCCTACATGACCCGCAATGGGCAATCCTCATCCAAACCCTGCTCACTAAAGCAGTTCACTGAACTGGCTGCTTATAGCGCGGGCCCGGGAGGTTTTCTTCGGTCAGCAAGCGACTTCTCACGATAAACCTCCAAATCTGCGGCTGTCGTATTGCGACATTCAGAGCAAGAGAAATGGGATTGCAGGCATCAAAAACATAATCTATAGTAAATTAAATTTATAATAGGAAACAATAACGCAATAGGTCACCCTTTGACTAAAGGCGCGTGGGGTCGATCGAAATCCAAACTCTGCAGAACAGGTGGCTCCGCCACAAAACGTACTGTGCAAAGACAAGTACGCGCGTCTGCACACCTAAAAAACCGGAGGAACAACTATATGACCGAAGATATCAAGAAGAACTCACGAAATACGGACAAAGCACCGAAAGACCTGAGTTCGCAAACAGTTGCCTTCTCCCATTACAACAACTTGTCGGCCCAGCTTCCGATTGACCCTGAAACCGGGAAAATCGTATCGGGAGACGTCATAGCGCAAGCGAAGCAATGCTTTGACAACATCAAAGCAATTGTTGAGAGCATCGGACACGTCATGGATGACGTCGTAAAACTCAACATATTTCTCAGGAATATGTCTGATTTAGACGCTGTCGACGAAGTGTATACAACGTTCTTCCATCATGAGCTTCCAACACGGGTGACCGTCGAAGTTGCAGACCTTCCTTTGGGAGATGCGCTGCTTCAGATCGATGCTCTGATCTCAAACGGTGAAGGTACGACCCCGCAAGACCCGGTGGATCTAATCAAAGTATCTCGAAACACTGACAACGCGCCGAAAGGCCTGAGTTCGCAGTCGGTCGCCTTTTCTCACTACAACAATCTGACAGCCCAGCTTCCCCTTGACCCAAAGACCGGAGAAGTCGTCTCCGGTGGTGCAAAAGAGCAAGCAATACAGTGCCTTAACAACATTAAGGCAATTCTCGAGAGCATCGGCCATGTCATGGACGACGTGGTCAAAACAACGATCTATCTCACGAATATTTCGGATATCGACGAAGTCAGCGAAGCATGCGAGGCGTTCTTTCCAGACTATGTTCCTGCGCGAACAATAGTAAACGCGTCCGCACTGCCCAAGGGCGCGTTGGTGCAAATTGATACAGCTGTCTCACATGGCGATGGCACTCCGCCGCAACTTGCCGAAGACAGCCGTCTAATTGCCAAAGAAGCAAGTAATACCGAGAACGCGCCAAGTGTTCCCTACGCTCACACGGTTGCTTTTTCACACTATAACCATATCTCCGGTCAGCTTCCGTTGCATCCAGCATCTGGAGAAGTCGTCGCTGGTGGTATCGCAAAGCAGGCCGAACAATGCCTGAACAATATCAAAGCAATCATCGAAAGTGTCGATCATGTCATGGACGATACTGTCAAACTCAATATCCAGCTGAGGAATATTGCGGACATTGAAGCGGTAAACAGCGTCTACACGACGTTTTTCACAGGGGACCTTCCTGCCAGAACGATTATTGGCGTTTCAGATATCAACATGGGCGCCCTGGTGCAGATCGATGCCGTCGTTTCCAATTGTGAAGGCACGCCTCCGCCGCAAGTGTAGCCAATCGCCGCTCGCAAAGAATGTGCTGGATGGATTTTTGCCAAGTAAAATGTCTCCTTTGATCGACTCGACAACTGAATTTTCTCGCGCTGGCCTGGCAGCGCGAGAATTCGCTGTAGATGCGAAACCTCCATGTTGTGGCCCAGAGAATTAATGTTCAGCCTTCGTAGCAGTTAATCCATCGAGCGCTCTGAAAAATACGCCTATGTTTGCCACGCGAGCGCAATCGAAGAAGTGTCCCATGCAGAAGCCCCGCCGCATGAACGAGAGCTATTTACATGTGTGCCGCAAGTTCGTGTACAGCTATCGAGCTGTCGGCAATATTGGAAGCAGCCTTGATTTCACGCTGCCCAAGCGAAGGTGGTGTCGCAGCGAAAAGGTTCTTTGCCAAAACACCAACGTCAAACGGAATTCCAAGTGGTTTGTGCTCGACAAGTGAGGCGCAACAGTGTCTTACATGATCGCTCTGGTGCCCCACGTTTTCCAGATAAAATTCGAACGGGTTTCCAAGATTAGTGCGGCTTTTATCATATAACCCAAACACGATCAGGAACATGGCATCAAAACGCCCTAACAAACTAATCCTTAACTAGCGGGTTAGCCAGAACGCCGCCATTAACCTGTAAGTAATCTGGGCCGCCGTGAAATTCCACGCGGCCTCTCCATTTGGCGCCAACTCAACAACGTCAAAACCAACAAAGCGCCGACCTTTCAACGCGTTCTCCACCAAATGCAGTGCCTGATAAAATGATAGCCCGCCAGGAACCGGCGTCCCGGTTGCCGGCATCTGGCTAGGATCAAGCCCATCAACGTCAAAGCTCACATAGACCAGTTCGGGGAAGTCTTCGGGCAGCTCAACCGAGAGCACATTGCCGGTCACCAGTTCTTCTGCATCGACGTGAAAGACTTTGTTAATGAGACGACTTTCCGCCTCTTGCGGACAAAGCGCGCGCACGCCGAATTGCGCAAGACGAACACCATCTTCGGACAGCAGATGCATGACCGAGGCATGGGAGTGCTTTTCGCCCTGATAGGCAACACGTAAATCCGCATGGGCGTCGATCTGAATAATGCCGATGGGTTGACGCAAAGCTCGTGAAACTCCGGTAACAGCACCGTAACTCAGAGAATGTTCGCCCCCGAGGACAACGGGAATTTTCCCGGCTTTCACGGTCGCTTCGGTTTGGGTCGAAATACGTTCCATCACCTCGGGCAACGGGCCGGTGCAATCAATCGGAGCATGGGTGTATATCCCCTCTGAGCAAGGCTCAACACCTTTGCAAAGACGCTCAAGTTCGTTTGATGCCTCAAGAATCGCCGCGGGCCCGGCCTTTGTGCCCGAACCATAGGAAACAGTCCTCTCCAGTGGTACTGGAATGACATGAAACCGGGCATCCTCATCGCGCTCGTCTTGAGTAAGTTCACTGTCCAGAAAAACGCTCATGAGAGCCTCTCTTTGAAGTCGCCGTAGCTAAACTGTTTTATTATTTTCAGTTCGTCGGTCTCGCTGTTCCACAAAGCAATCGTGGGCAGTGGAACGCCGTTGAAGGTGTTGGTTTTGACCATCGAGTAATGGCCCTGATCGAGAAAGGCAAAGCGTTGGCCGATCTCAAGCGGCGTACCCCAAGTGAAGTCCCCGATCACATCGCCAGCCAGACAGGACGGGCCGCCAAGCCGATAGGTGTGCCCCGCCTCAGCCTCGTCCATCAGGGCCGGGCGGTAGGGGGCTTCGATTACGTCTGGCATGTGACAGGTTGCCGAGATATCGGTGATGGCAAGGGGCATGCCATTTACCGGCAGGTCGAGGATTTCTCCGACCAGAATTCCCGCGTCCAGTGCCACGGCTTCGCCGGGTTCCAGATAGACTTCAACGCCATGCTTGAGGCGCACCTCCTGAAGGAATGCGATCAGCGCCGCGCGATCATAATCGGCACGGGTGATGTGATGTCCGCCACCAAAATTCACCCATTTCAGATTGGGCAGGTAGGGCGTTAGTTTTGCTTCGACCGAAGCCCAGGTCCGAGCCAAAGGCTCAAAACCCTGTTCACAAAGCGTGTGCATGTGAATGCCGTCCACGCCTGTCAAGGTATCCGCTGTCAGCATGCTGACCGGAGTCCCCAATCGAGAACAAGGCGCGCAAGGGTCGTATTTTGGGATTTCGCCCTCGGAATGTTCCGGGTTGATGCGCAATCCGACCTGAACCTTAGCCGCCTGCGCCTGAGCAAGAAACCGGTCTTTCTGGGCGGGGCTGTTGAAGATTACATGATCCGAGAGGTCGAGGATATCTGCCATCTCCGGCTCTTTGTAGCCTGCGCAGAAGGTTGCGACTTCGCCGCCATATTCCTCGCGACCCAGACGCGCCTCAAACACTCCGCTGGCACAGGTGCCGCCGAGATACTGCCGGACCAATGGCGCCAGAGAGAACATGGAAAACGCCTTGAGCGCGCTCAGCACATGGGCGCCAGAGCGATCGGACACGTCCTTGAGAATTGCAAGGTTCCGCTCCACCGCCTTTTGGTCGACGACGAAACAGGGGCTGGGCACGCGGTTCAGGTCAAAGTCGCGAAATGCCCCGGCATCACCGGCTTGGGTGGTCATCAGCTCGGACATGGCACCCTCCTTGGATTGGAAAGAAACCGGCCCCGGACACGGTCAGGGGCCTCTGGATATTTGACTTGGCCTGGGGCGCACAGGTCTTAGAACTCGACTGGGCCGTCCAACTCATGCACTTGCCACGGCAGACCATGGTCGTTGAGCATATCCATGAAGTTGTCCGGGTCGAGCTGTTCCATGTTCCACACGCCAGGTTCAACCCAGTTCCCCTTGAGGACCTGAGCCGCGCCGATCATCGCCGGAACGCCGGTGGTATAGGACACGGCCTGCGAGCCGACCTCGGCATAACATTCCTCATGGTCGCAAATGTTATAAATGTAATAGGTTTTCTCACCCGAGCCGTCCTTGGCCTGACCAGTGGCAATATCGCCAATGCAGGCTTTGCCCTTGGTCTGTTCGCCCAGATCTCCGGGATCGGGCAGCAGGGTTTTCAGGAACTGGATCGGAATGATCTCTTTGCCATCATGCATCACGGGATCAATCCGGGTCATGCCGACGTTCTCAAGAACCTTGGCATGCATGATGTAGGCGTCGCCAAAGGTCATCCAGAAACGTGCGCGTTCGATCTCGGGGAAGTGGGTAGACAGGCTCTCCAACTCTTCATGGTACATCAGGTACATGTTTTTTGGACCGATACCCGGGAAATCGAATTCGACCTTGTGGGTCATGGCTGGTGTGGTCCGCCAGTCGCCTTGTTCCCAGTGACGTGCCTCCTGCAGCACTTCGCGCAGGTTGATCTCCGGATTGAAATTTGTGGCAAAGGCCTGGTCGTTCGAGCCGCCATTGGCATCAAGCACGTCGATCTGTCGGATCGTGTCGAGCTTGTGCTTTTTCAACCAGGTCGCAAAGACCGAGGTCACACCTGGGTCAAAGCCGGACCCAAGGATCGCCACAAGACCCGCTTCCTTGAATTTGTCCCGATAAGCCCATTGCCAGTGATATTCGAATTTGGCTTCGTCTTCCGGCTCGTAGTTGGCTGTGTCGAGGTAATGACACCCTGCCTCAAGGCAGGCATCCATCAATTTCAGATCCTGGTAAGGTAGCGCCAGGTTCACCAGAATTTCAGCCCCGGTCTCGCGGATCAAAGCCACGGTGGCGTCCACGTCCATCGCATCCAGTTGCGCTGTCTCGATGTCCACGCCAACACGTTCCTTGACGCTTGCGGCTATGGCGTCGCACTTGGATCTGGTCCGGCTGGCCAGCGTGATATCCGTGAAGATATCGGCATTCATAGCCATCTTGTGAACAGCGGCATGGCTAACGCCGCCAGCGCCTACGACAAGTGTCTTTCCCATAGCTTCCTCCTGAGCGTGTTTATTCAAAGTAAGTGTATCCGTTCATCGAGTCACGATAGGCCCCGATCAGAGTTTTGCGTTCGTTGGCCTTGATTTCGCCAGCCGAAATCGCTTCGTCCACCATCTTGCGGAAAGCGGCGATGCAATCGGCCGGATCATACTCGACATAAGAAAGCACCTGAGCGATCGTGTCCCCCTCTTGCTCGTGCAACAGGTCGAAATTGCCGTCCGCCCGAAGGTCGATCGTCACAACATTAGTGTCCCCGAAGAGGTTGTGCAGGTCGCCAAGGGTTTCCTGATAGGCGCCGACGAAGAACACGCCCAGGTAATAAGGCTGGTCTTCTGGCAGCGAATGAACGGGCAACGAAGGTGCGATTTCGCCGTTCAGGATGAACTGGTCCAATTTCCCATCACTATCGCAGGTGATATCCGAAAGAACCGCACGGCGATCAGGGGCCTGGTTCAGCATCTGCAAAGGTACGATGGGATGCAGTTGATCGATCGCCCAGACATCCGGAAGGGACTGAAATACAGAGAAATTGCAGTGATACACGTCCGCTATCTTTTGCAGCTCTCTATCCAGTTCGCTGTTTTGTTCAGCTTCATGCGCGATGTCCTTGATCCGCGCCATGAGATTCAGATAAACGCGTTCGGCCCGCGCCATCTGGCGCAGACCCACGTATCCACGCCGAAACAGGGCGCGCAGTTCGTCCCTGTAGAAACGTGCGTCATTCCAGCACTCCTGCACCCGTGCCGGAACAAGATAGCCAGAAATTGCGGCCAGATCAGCCAGGAGGTGGTGATCGTCGGGACTTGCCGACGGTGCGTCGGGGGCATCGTAAAGGGTGGTTTCCAACACATCGAAAATCAGCATTGACGAAGTTGCGGAAACCGCTCGCCCGCTTTCGGTTACAAGAACCGGATGATCAACACCTGCTTCATCCATGGCATAGGCTACGGTTTCCACCACATTGGCACAGTACTCTTCCATCGAGTAGTTGATCGAGTTTTCAGAAGCCCGCTTTTCGCCGGTGTAGTCCACCCCGAGACCACCGCCCAGGTCCAAATGCGTGAGCGGCACGCCTTCACGGGTAAGTTCGGTAAAATACCGGCAGGCCTCGGTAACGGCCCGGCGCACATCGTTGACGTCAGGCACCTGGCTTCCGAGATGGGAATGTTGCAATTTCAGGCATTGCAGCAGCCCTTCGCTTCGCAAACGGTCCAGAACTCGCGTAAGCTGGTCAGTGTTCATGCCAAATGCCGAGCGATCACCCGAACTGCTTTGCCACTTTCCGCTGATCTGATTGGTTAGTTTCACCCGAACCCCAAGCAGCGGTTCGATCTGCAATTCCCGGGCGACTTCGATGACAATCTCGACCTCTTTCGGACTTTCCAACACAATGACTGTGTTGAACCCCAAACGCCGGGATAGAATTGCAAGCCGGACAAATTCAGCGTCTTTCACCCCATTGCAGATGATGAGCGCGTTTTTTGACAAGCGATGCGCCAGCGCGATCACCAGTTCCGGTTTTGACCCTGCTTCAAGCCCGTAGTCGTGCTGACGGCCATACTCGACAATGCGATCCACCACTTGGGCCTGCTGATTCACCTTGATCGGGAACACTCCGCGATAGGGTGCCTGATACCCGGTCTTGCGAATTGCATCAGCAAAGCTGTTGTTGAGGCGACGGATTTCCGCCTCCAGAAAGCTTTTGACCCGCAGCACCAGTGGGCTTGCGATGCCGCGCTGCTGCAGGTCATGCAATATTTGCGGCAAGCTGATAGCAGCGGCCTCCGGGTGTGCCGGATCACACAAGGCAACATCGCCGTTGGGTAATACGGTGATCAGGCCTTTGCCCCAATGGTCGATGCCGTAAATGGAGTCGGAAGGAGGTTGTTCTTCGGTCATTAGAACAAACCCTTTTCAAAGATGTATTGAAGATAAGTGAGCAAGCGCGGCGTCAGCCCCTAGAAGGACTACGCGGGTTCGATCTGTCCCGAATTACTACGATGAAGCAATTTCATCCAAGTGAACTCCTCGTCAAGCCCTCTTCAAAAAGCTGGGCGGAAACTAAATTTGCGCGATCTGTGAGTCAATCGAAGAATTCCACAGTTTCCATTGCTCCTCATGAGGGGTTGGTGGATTCCACGCTAAATTCCCTGGCTCTTAGAAAGCAATGCTATTGCCGATATTGAAGCCTTAGAAGATGCTGGAAAATCCGAGCAGCCTGATCTGACCGATCCAATTTGATAGTTGGTGCATCATAGCCGTCATCAACTATACCAATGCCGCCTGTGATGAAATCAAGCAAAGACTCGAGTTTGACCCTTGTATCGACGTTTCCACAATTCATAGCCTCGCTTGGTCTCTGATTTTCGGATTTGACGAAGACGTTCGATCATGGCTCGACTCAAAGCTTGTGCGTGACGTCGCAGAACTTGAGGAAAAGCAGAGAAAGGGTCGTGCGGGTATGGTATCTGGCGCGCACCTTGATAGCGGCACTCATATGGCGATCACTGAAACGTCCCGCGTTGAGGTCGATGATTTGGTGGTAATTTTTGTTTCCGGGGATGGCTCCATTGATCGTGTGATTGGACCGTTTGATTTGAATTGGACGAACCCACGCCCGCACAATCAAGCCCCCGCTACGTCGTAAGCAACATGTTGAAAGCCATAGAACGCGGAGGGCGTGCCGATGCCTAGCATACCTAGGTATCGTCGTGGGCAAGTTACACAGCGAGAAATCGACGGGCTGGTGCTGCCAGACGGTAAGATCCAAGAAGACTTTTGGCACCCAGACATGGGCGGTTTCGGCGTCCGGGTTGGTAAGAAGGGCTCGGTGTAGGTCGCCAAGGGGTCCGTCAAAGTTGGGAGCCGAAAGCGCCCCAGACAGATTACTATTGGTCGGACTGATCTTATTGGGCTGGCTGATGCCATGGCCAAGGGTCGGGAAATCCTCGGCATGATGGCTCAAGGCGTCGATCCCAAAGAAGTTGCCGCTGGCGAAGAAGGGCGGCTTACAACATTGCGGGATATGATCACACGGGCCGAGGCTGGTATGCGTATGCAGCGAACTACGTCGATGACCTGCCGTGCTATGAGGGTCTTCGGGTGCATTTTGTGGATGAAGGCGCAGACGATGCACGCCGAACGTTCTTGTGCATGCCAGGAGAGCCAACTTGGGCCTATCTGTATCGTCGCATGAAACCCATTTTTTCGAACTCTGGTGCGCGGGTGGTTGTGCCCGACTGGTTGGGTTATGGAAGATCAGACAAACCTACCAATGACGCGGTCTATACCTTTGATTTTCACCGAAGGATGATGCTTGCCTTCGTAGAGAAGCTGGATCTTCAGAACATCACCTTGGTTGTGCAAGACTGGGGCGGCATTCTGGGACTGACATTGCCAGTGGATCAACGCGACCGGTTTTCCCGATTGATCGTCATGAACGCGGCAAACCCCGTCGGAGACGATCTCGGAGAAGGTTTCAAAGTCTGGAATGGCTATGTGGTAAGCCGGCCCGACTTGGGTTGCGGCGCATTGATGAGACGGGCCTGTCCACACTTAACTGAGGCAGAAGCGCAAGCCTATGAAGCGCCGTTCCCGGACCAACGCTACAAGGCTGGCGTTCGTCGCTTTCCGCAATTGGTGATGATTGAACCAGGGATGGACGGCATCGACACAGCAAAACGAGCCAGAAAGTTCTGGTAATCTGAATGGGCGGGGGAGAGCTTTATAGCCATCGGAGCGAAAGATCCGGTTCTGGGCGTCTCAGTGATGAACCAACTGCGCCAGATTGTCAGAGATTGTCCGGAACCGATGGTTTTGGAGGAGGACGGACATTTTGTGCAAGAGTGGGGCGAACCGATTGCGCAGATGGCACTTACATACTTCGGTGGCTGCAACTGAGCAGAAACCGACTAGTTCTGCCCTGTCAGTTCGCCTTGGGGCTCCTTCGGGCTCTCTCCAGACCTTAGTTGAATGACGTCTCGAAGCCAGCAACGCGGACGAAATTACTATTGGTACTTTGCGTGTGAACGGCCGCATTGTGCGATTTGCACCTGTGGAGCAAAATACCTCGGGCGGAGATCCGAAATTCGCGGCTGTTGCTGACCAATGTCGGAACTAAAGATACCGCAGGCAATCATTGCGCGACAAAGTCATTGAAACCAAACAGTAGATTTCCACTGACTGAAAAGAGCGAGCTTTTGAGCGCGCTGAAGATCGCTGGATAAATCGAAGTATCGCAGACGGAAATTGGTGGTCAAATATGCAAGGCGGCAGAATTCTGCCGCATTGCGCTCGTCAATGATCTCAGTCCACCGCGAGTTCTGTTATTTCACGGCGGAAGGGTAGTGCATCGCCGATGTCTTGGCCGTCCAACTCTCGTGCATAGCGGTGACCTGCATAGGTGGCCCAGGCAATCGGACCTGGAGCGTTGGCGTCACCGATCAGTTTGACTGACTTGATACCGGCATCTACCCATTTGGCCTCACGTGCCTTGAGATCGTTGAAGACGCTGTTGTTTTCCAGCCGCGAGGCGACCATGACAACCGCATCCGCTTCGATCTTCCAGGTGCGGTCTGTGTAGACGCAGTTCGAGACCACATGATCCGGGTGAATTTCCGTGACGCCCTGGTTCAGCACAATCTCGACGCCCGCATCCACCAGCCGCGGATGGATGGCGATCTGTTCCAGCGTGTTGTTCGTCCAGTCGCTGACATAGGCCGACGGGGTGACCAGCGTCACCTGCGCGCCGTTCTTGGCCAGCAGTTCGGCCAGCACGCCTCCCATGTAATAGTGGTCGTCGTCATAGACCACCACGCGGCCGGACGGGATCGTGCCGTCCATCAGCTCGTCAGGGGTATAAACCTTGGCCCCATCGGCAATGGCCATGGGTACCACGTGTTGGCGAGAAACGCCGTCGCGACGCCAGGTTGCGCCGGTGGCGAGACAGACATTTTCAAATCCAAACTCAAGGATGCTCTCGGCGTCCAGTTCGCTTTCGCGGTACATTTCCACGTTTGGGCGCTGGCTCAGTTGATAGTCGCGGTAGTCCACCACGCGCCCCCAGGCTGACAGGCCGGGCAACAGGCGTTCGCGGGCCACACGGCCGCCGATCACGTCACGAGCCTCGGCCACGGCGACGTCATAGCCCCGGCGGCACAGGGCCCATGCGGCCTCAAGCCCCGCTGGCCCCGAGCCCACGATCAGAACGTTGTTGCTGTTGCCCTTTTCGTTCATCTTCTCGGGATGCCAGCCCTTGCGCCATTCCTCCATGAAGGTTGGGTTCTGGGTGCAGCGGCTGATCGACATGGTCATATCGCCGGTAATGCAGATGTTGCAGCCGATACATTCGCGAATGTCTTCGATCCGGCCCTCTTCAATCTTTTTCGGCAGGAATGGATCAGCAATGGACGGGCGCGCGCATCCAATGAAATCCAAAGTGCCTGATTTGACCATCTTGGCCATCACATCGGGCGAAGTGAACCGTCCGACCCCAACGATGGGTTTGTCGGTCAGCTCATGAATGCCGCGCACCAGCTCTTCCTGCGCGGCCTCTTCCTTGAAACGTGAGGGACCTGAACAGTCTTCCCATGTGCCCTGTGCCAGATCCCAGAGATCTGGCAAGTCTTTGTTCATCTCTATGTAGTCACGCACCTCGGCGTTAGAGAACCCCAGCTCGCCTATGGTCTCGTCGAGCGATACCCGCAACGTAATCGCCATCGTGTCACCTACGGCATCGCGCATATCGGCGATGACTTCCTGACTGAATCGGGCGCGGTTTTCCAGCGATCCACCGTATTCGTCGCTGCGCTGGTTGGTGGCACGGCTGAGGAAATGCTGGAAAATGCCGAACCCGTGCGCGCCATACAGACAGATCAGGTCAAAGCCCGCATCCTTCGACCGTTTCGCGGCATTCACGAACCAGCGGCGCAGGTCCTTGATGTCCTGCTTGTCCAGTGCGCGCGCCTGCACCGGGTCATTGGTGAAGGTGCGGATCGGCAGGGCCGAGGGTGCCAGCGGCACCTCTTTGGTATAAAGGTTCGGCCCGTTAATGCCGGAATAGGCCAGCTGAATCCCCGCCAGAGCACCGTGGGTTTTCATCCGCTCGGACATCTTGCGTAGTTGCGGGATATCCTTGTCTTCCCACAGGCGCAGCTCGATGAAGGGGGTGATTTCCGAGGTGTGGTGCATTTCGCACTGTTCGGTAAAGATCACGCCCCAGCCGCCTTCGGCCTTGATCCCGCGCATCGCCGCAGCCGCCGAGGGGTCGCGGTATCCGCCGCCATTGCAATGGGGCACCTGATAAAACCGGTTCTTCGCGGTCAGAGGGCCGATCTGCATCGGTTCGAACAAAATGTCGTATCGTGGGTCGCGCATGGCTGGCTCCTTCTGGCTCGCTGATAGGAATAGCGGGGGCCTTTGGCCCCCTGAACGGCTGTGTTTAAAGGCCTGCGGCGACCTCGGTGATGGCATCGCGTAGGATGTCTTCGATGCGGTCGATCATGGGTTCGTCCATGATTAGGGTCGGGGATAGGATCAGCACATTGCCCAAGGGCCGTGCGATCAGGCCGCGCTTCTGACAGGCACGGGCCACTTTCAGCCCAACCTGCGCATCATCGGGATAGCTTTCCTTGGTGTCGCGGTCTTTGACAAACTCGATCCCCATCATGAAATGGCTGCCGCGCACTTCGCCCACCAATTCAATGTCGGTCAGGCCGCGTAGGTTGTTTTCAAACCGCTTGCCAGTTGTGCGGACACGCTGGGGGATGCCCTCACGCTCCATGATGGCGATGTTGGTCAGACCCGCAGCCGCCGCTGCCGGGTGGCCCGAATAGGTCATGCCATGCAGAAACATACCGTCCGGCCCCGAGATCACATCGTGAATATCGTCCGAGACAATCGTGGCAGACAGCGGCTGATAGCCCGAGGTCAGACCCTTGGCAGTCGTTATGATGTCGGGCACCATGCCGAACACATCCTCGGACGCAAAGAAATGCCCGAGACGGCCAAAGGCAGTGACGACCTCATCCGCAACGTACTTGATATCGTTGGACTTGCAGACCTCCCACGCTCGGCGGTGATAGTCTGCGGGTGCGGTCACAACACCGCCCGCGCCTTGGACCGGTTCGGCGATGAAGGCGCAGATGTTCTCAGCGCCAATGCGCTCGATGCTTTGTTTCAGATCGTCAATCAGGGTGTCGAGGAACTCGGCCTCGGTCATATCACCGCCTTCGCGCCAGTAATGGGGCGAGCGCAGGTGATGCACCAGATCATTGGCCGTGTGCCAACCCTCGGAATAACCGGGCGTGGTCATCGCCATCGCCAGATGGGTCGAACCGTGATAGGCCCCGTGCCGCGACAGCACCATCTTCTTTTCCGGCTTGCCCCTGCGGATATTATAATGGTGCAGCGTCCGAATGGCGCTGTCATTGGCGACCGAACCGGAATTGCCGAAATAGACCGAATTCAGATGCCCGGGCGCAAGCTGCGCGACCTTCTCGGCCAGCGCTGCAGCAGCGGGGTGGGTAAAGTTGTAGAAGGTCGAGTAATAGTCCAGCGTTTTTAGCTGATCGGTGATCGCGTCGATCATCTCGGTGTTGCCGTGGCCGATATTGACGCACCATAGGCCCCCGATCCCATCGATCAGTTCGGTGCCGTCGCTGTCATAGACATAAGCCCCTTTGGCCCGAGTGATCACGGTGCGCGCGCCTTGCTGCTTCAGTGCGTTCAGGTCGGCGAAGGACTGAATCAGGTGATCGTCCTGCGCAAGAATTTCAAGCGTATCTTTGGCCATGATCAACCCCCTTGGTCCCCGATGCAAATGCGTGGTGGTGGTAAGACCCGTCGCGATTTGATCGCAGAATATACCACCCATTTTCACAAAAAAGGTTACTTTGCCCTATTTAAGGGGTATATACCCCCAGAGGGGTACTCGCACATGTCGCTACTTCCAGCCGCAGATGCTTTGTCGGATGCCATTCTGGCCACCGGGTCCGAGCGTTTCAGCAATGCGCTGCGCCAATGGCTGAATGTGACATGTTCGTTCGACAATTTCGCGATCATCGCCTTTTTTCAAACCAGCAGCCCGCAGGTTCTGGCGACCCATGCCCGTGATAAACGCGTGTTTGAACGTATCGACAGCCACTATGTCAAAGGGGCCTATCTGCTGGACCCTTTTTTTCGCCTGCACCAGAAAGGCGCGGCGGATGGGCTGTATCGTCTGACGGACGTGGCCCCCGACCAGTTTCAGCGCAACGAGTATTTCAAATCCTATTACGCCAACACGACGCTGACGGATGAGCTTGCTTTCTTTGCCGGCCTTTCGCCGGGCTCATCGATCACGGTCTGTATCGGCAGGGATGCCACTACGGCGTCGCGATTCTCGAACCGGGATCACACTGCAGCCAAACAGGCCGCCCCGGTGGTCAATGCGCTGGTCAGAAAGAACTGGTCCGGCCTCAGACCGCCGCACGGGGACGAACCGGGCGATATCGTCGATCAGCTACGCCACCGCTTGTCTGCTGAACAGGGCATCAACCTCAGCCCCAGACAGGCCGAAGTGGCGCTGTTGATCCTGCAGGGCCATTCGTCGATTTCCATTGGTCTGACGCTTGGCATCAGCCCACAGACCGTCAAGGTCCTGCGCAAGCAGTTATACCGGAAATGCCGCATCTCATCACAAGGCGAACTGTATTACCTGATTGCCCCTTACCTTTCGGAACGTGGGCAAGTGGCGCGGAAAACAACGTAGTACCCGGCGGGTTAGCCAAAGCCTAATTAAGAGATAGCCAGACAATAATTTCGCCACTGCCGAACTTGTGAAACCTTATTGGGGAAACGTGCGATACTTGCTGGCGCGGCACAAAACGCGCGGCTTTGGTCAATTCAACCGGGCCGCTCGGACAGACATGGCGACCTGTCGCCTGCCCGTCCCGACACCAGCAGACAACGCACGATTGCAACGACCTTTCGGGGTCAGTTCTGAATGCGAAATATAGGGAACCGACACATGTCCATCGAAAAAACGGATACGCTGGTTGTTGGCGCAGGACAGGCAGGCATCGCACTCAGCGAGCATCTGGGCAACAACAATGTCCCCCACATCATCCTGGAAAAGAACCGCACCGCCGAGGCGTGGCGCACCGGTCGCTGGGACGCGCTGGTTGCCAACGGCCCGTGCTGGCATGACCGGTTTCCCAGCCTCCAGTTCAGCGGGGATGACCCGGATGCGTTTGTGCCCAAGGACCGTGTCGCCGAATATCTGGTTGAATACGCCGAAATGGTCAAAGCGCCGATCCGCGAAGGTGTTGAGGTGCTCAGTGCGGAACGTCTGCCGGGTGAAGGTGGGTTCAGGGTTGAAACCTCGGCCGGAGAGATTCACGCCAAGCGTATCGTGGCCGCCACAGGCGCGTTCCAGCATCCGGTGATCCCGCCGATCGTGCCGGAAACGGCTGATGTGAAACAGCTGCATTCCTTCTATTACAAGAACCCCGAACAACTGCCTGAAGGGGCCGTGATGGTTGTGGGCGCGGGCTCGTCCGGCGCACAGATCGCGGATGAGCTGAACCGCGCGGGCCGCAAGGTGTTCCTGTCGGTCGGTCCCCATGACCGCCCGCCGCGCCGCTATCGTACCCGTGACAATGTCTGGTGGCTGGGCGTTCTGGGCCTGTGGGACATGGCCGCGCAAAAGCCGGGCACCGAACACGTTACCATCTCGGTCAGCGGGGCGCATGGCGGCCATACGATGGATTTCCGCCGTCTGGGCAATGAGGGCGTGACACTGACTGGCTTGACCAAAAGCTTTGAGAACGGCGTGCTAAGTTTCGCCGACGACCTGCAGGCCAACTTGGCTGCAGGCGACGCCAATTACCTCGAGATGCTGGATATGGCCGACGCCTATATCGAACGCACCGGCATCGATCTGCCGGAAGACCCCAAGGCGCGTGAACCCTTTGCAGACCCCGACAGCCTGACCAACCCGCTGACCTCGGTTGATTTTGCCAAAGAAGGCATCACCACGATCATCTGGGCCACGGGTTTCCGTCAGGATTTCAGCTGGATCAAAGCCGATGCCTTTGACGCCAAGGGCGCACCGATCCATCAGCGCGGAGTGTCTGTCGAACCCGACATCTATTTCCTTGGCCTGCCCTGGCAATCGCGCCGCGGCTCGACCTTTATCTGGGGCGTCTGGCACGATGCGAAATACATCGCCGACCAGATCTCGATCCAACGCGCCTATGCCGATTATGAGGGCGAGGCGGCCATCATCGCCCCCGCCGCCGCAGAATAAGACGACAGGAATCCAAAATGGCGCACACACGCATTCGCAAGTTCAACACCAAAGAAACCTACCCCGAGCAGAACCTGGACAACGACCTGTGTCAGGCCGTGGTCACGCAGGGTGGCAAGACCGTCTATCTGCGCGGCCAGTGCCCTCAGAATCTGGACGATGCGGTCAATATCGACAGCCACGATCCGGTTGAGCAGACGCACAAGGTGATGCAGAACATCAAGCAGCTGATCGAAGAGGCCGGCGGCTCGATGGAGCATCTGGTCAAGGTTGTGGTCTACATCACCGATGTCCGCCACCGCGAGGCCGTCTATCGCACAATGGGCGAGTATATCAAAGGGGTTCACCCCTGCTCGACCGGGTTGGTGGTTCAGGCGCTGGCGCGTCCTGACTGGTTGGTTGAAATCGACGGCACCGCTGTCATTCCCGACTGATCTTGCCGATCAATTGAGGAAACCGGGCTGCGCTCATATGCTCTCACCCCGCGCGGCCCGGTCTTTATCGTTCAGGAGGTCCAAATGACTTTTTCTCTGGTCGCCCGCTGTGCTGATACCGGCATGTTCGGTCTCGCGATTTCGTCGTCCTCGCCCGCTGTTGCTGCGCGCTGTTCCTTTGCGCGCGCGGGCGTCGGGGCCGTGGCCTCGCAAAACGTGACCGACCCCGGCCTTGGGCCATTGACGCTGGATCTGATGGAACAGGGTAAAACTGCACACGAAGCTATCGAGGCGATGACCGCGCAGGCAAAATTCATCGAATACAGGCAGGTTCTGGCAGTGGATTCTGCCGGGCGCACAGCAATCCATTCCGGCCCCAACAGTCTGGGTATCTGGACACAGGCGCAGGCCGAAAACGTCGCCTCGGGCGGCAATCTGCTGGCCAATGACGGCATCCCGCAGGCCATCGTGGATGGGTTTCTGTCGGCCTCGGGCCATATCGGCGACCGGTTGATCGCCGCCATGCGCGCCGGTCTGGCCGCCGGTGGCGAAGCAGGCCCAGTGCATTCCGCAGGCATGAAGGTTGTCGACAAGGTCAGCTGGCCCGTCGCTGACCTGCGCTGCGACTGGACCGAGGATTGCCCGATCGAGGCCATCGCAACCGCATGGGACGTCTACAAGCCGCAGCTTAACGCCTATATCCAGCGCGCGCTGGACCCGCGCGAGGCACCGTCCTACGGCGTGCCCGGCGACGAATAATCAGGGAGATACAGGATGTTGGACTATTCACATGACGACTGGAAAAGCCGGGCCGCCGGTCTGTCCTTTCGCGGGCAGGCGTTCATTGACGGCAAGTTCGTTGACGCCGCATCGGGCAAAACCTTCGACAGCATCAACCCCGCCACCGGATCGGTGCTGACCCCCGTCGCCGAATGCGATGCCGAGGATGTAAACCGCGCCGTTACCGCCGCCCGCACTGCGTTCGCGGATGGCCGCTGGTCGCGCATGGCTCCGGGCGACCGCAAGGCGGTGATGCTGAAGCTGGCCGACCTGATCCGCGACAATCTCGAAGAGATGGCGCTGCTGGACAGTCTGGACATGGGCAAGCTGATCACCGACGCCGTCACCATCGACGCGCCGGGATCGGCGCATTTCTTCCAATGGTATGCCGAGGCTATTGACAAAGTTTATGACGAGGTCGCCCCGACTGGCCCCGGTGATCTGGCGCTGGTCAGCCGCGTGCCTCTGGGCGTTGTTGGTGCTGTGACACCGTGGAACTTCCCGCTGGATATGGCCACATGGAAGGCCGCCGCTGCGCTGGCGGCGGGCAACTCGGTGGTGCTGAAACCGGCCGAACAATCACCCCTGTCGGCGCTGCGTCTGGCGGAACTGGCGGCCGAAGCCGGTATCCCCGATGGAGTCTTCAACGTGGTGCCGGGCTTTGGTGCGACCGCGGGTCAGGCGCTGGGGCTGCACATGGATGTGGATTGTCTGGCCTTCACCGGCTCGACCACCACGGGCAAGCTGTTCATGCAATATTCGGGCCAGTCGAACCTGAAACAGGTCTGGCCGGAAACCGGCGGCAAAAGCCCCAACCTGGTCTTTGCCGATTGCGAGGATCTGGACGCCGCCGCCGACATGGCCGCGTTCGGCATCTTCTTTAATCAGGGTGAGGTCTGCTCGGCCAATTCGCGGCTTTACGTGGAACGTTCGATTAAGGATGCGTTTGTAGAAAAGCTGATTGCCCGCGCGCAGGCCATGCAACCCGGCGACCCGCTGGACCCGGCGTCCAAGATGGGCGCCATCGTGGACGAAAAGCAGACGCAGGGCATTATGCGCTTTGTCGAGGACGGTAAAAAGACCGCAATTCTGGTGACCGGCGGCGACCGAGTTACAGTCGAAGGCAAGGGCTGCTTCATCCAGCCGACCATCTTTGACGACGTCGCCCACGACAATCCTCTGGCGCGGGATGAAATCTTTGGCCCCGTCCTTTCGGTCATTCCGTTTGATACCGAAGAACAGGCTGTGACCATGGCCAATGACTCGGTCTATGGCTTGGCGGCGTCGGTCTGGACCGACAACCTGTCCCGTGCTTGCCGGGTGTCGGACAGGCTGATGGCCGGAACCGTTTCGGTGAACACGGTGGACGCGCTGTCGGCGATGACACCCTTTGGCGGCATGAAACAGTCGGGCTTTGGACGCGATTTGTCTTTGCACTCGTTTGAAAAATATACTGCCCTGAAAACAACGTGGATCAAGTACAAGGCTTGATGCGCGAAATCGTGGGGATGCGCTTTTGCCTTTCAGATACACGCTGCGACAGCTTGAATATTTTGTGGCCGTCGGAAAGGCAGGCAGCATCGCCGCCGCCAGTGACAAACTGAACGTATCGTCGCCGTCAATTTCGGCGGCGATCGCCCAGCTTGAGGTCGAGTTCGGCGTTACCCTGTTTGTGCGCGAACACGCGCGCGGCCTATCGCTGACCAAGGCCGGGCAAAAAGTCATGGAGCGCACCGAATTTGTCCTGCGCGAGGCCGAGTTGCTGGCCACATTGGCCGGAGAGATCACCGGCAAGGTTCAGGGCATATTGTCGGTTGGGTGTCTGGTCACCTTCGCGCAGATCATCCTGCCGGGTCTGCGGCGGGAATTCGAAACCTGCTACCCCGACGTGCGCATCGAACAGCGCGAGCTGAATCAGGCCGATATCTTCAGCCAGTTGCGCCGGGCTGAATTGGACATCGCCCTGACTTATGATCTGGACATTCCCGCCGATCTGGAATTCCAGCCCCTGCACGATCTGCCGCCCTATGCCGTTCTGGGCGAAGGGCACCCTTTGGCCGACCGCGCCGAACTGTCAATCGCGGACCTGCAGGACAGCCCCATGGTTCTGCTGGACCTGCCTTTTAGCGGCGAATATTTCCTGTCCTTCTTCCGCGACGCCAATATCAAACCCAATATTGCAGAGCGTACGGCGGATATGTCGGTCATGCGGTCCCTTGTCGCCAACGGATTCGGGTTCTCGATCGCCAATATCCGACCGCTGAATGTGCTGTCGCCCGACGGCAAGAAACTGATCTTTGTCCCCCTCGCCGGAGAGCTGCGTCCGATGCGGTTGGGCCTGCTGCGCGCGCGTTCCGAGAATGAAACCAACACGTCAAAAGCTTTCATCGAACACTGCGCCAGGGCAGTTCAGTCCGGGACACTGCCGGGGCTGTGCGCACGCGAACAGGATTGACCCGACTAGCTTAGAGAACGCCTAACCGCTGCTTCGCCATTCCCGGATTTATGTTTTTGGCCGGTGGTATAGGGTTGAAAGGAACGCGCCCCTACAGCGAAAGCAGGTTCAGCACGATGACCTCGACACTGGATATTCTCGACCGGCTTGTTGGCTTTGATACGGTCAGCAAGAACTCGAACCTTGATCTGGCCGCTTATGTCGAAGAATTCCTTGAGGCGCGTGGGTTTGCCGTGCATCGCATCACCGATCCCGGCGGCGACAAGACCGGGCTTTATGCCCAGAAAGGCCCCGAAGGCGATGGCGTGTTATTGTCGGCCCATACCGATGTCGTGCCGGTCGAGGGCCAAAGCTGGACCAAAGACCCATTTCGCCTGACCCGCGAAGGCAATCGCGTCTATGGGCGCGGCACCACGGATATGAAGGGCTATGTGGCCTCGGTCATGGCGCTGGCGGATCGCACCACCGGGGCAGATCTGCGCGAGCCGCTCAAGATCGCGTTGTCTTATGACGAAGAGGTAGGCTGTGTCGGTATTCAGCACATGCTGGACCGTCTGGCCCCGATGCTGGGCCAGCCCCGCGCCTGTTTCGTGGGCGAGCCAACCGAGATGCAAGTCGCCGTGGGGCACAAGGGCAAGGCCGCGCTGCGTGCGGTTTGTCACGGCCAGAGCGGCCATTCGGCCCTGGCCCCGAAATTCGTCAACGCGCTGCATCTGGCCACGGATTTCGTCGGGGAACTGCGCGCCCTGCAGGACACATACGCCAACAGTGGTCACAGCGACCCGGCCTATTCGGTGCCCTATACCACCTTTCATGTGGGCATGATGTCGGGCGGCAGAGCGCTGAACATCGTGCCGGATCGTGCGGAGCTGACCTTTGAATACCGCCATCTGGCGGCGGACCGGGGTAAGGATATCCTGCGCCAGATACAGGACGCGGCCCACAGGGTCGGCGCGGCCTATCGGGACCTCAGCCCCGAGGCGCGTATCGAGGTTGAACAATATAACGCCTATCCCGGACTGGACGTCGCCAAGACCGAAGGCATTATCGCCTATGCCCAGAAACTGGCGCAAAGCAACGCCACCACCAAGGTCGCCTTTGGCACCGAGGCCGGGTTTTTCAGCGAACTGGGTATTCCCACCGTCGTCTGTGGCCCCGGATCGATGGAACGGCAAGGCCACAAACCGGATGAATATCTTGAGATCGATCAGCTCAGCGCCTGCGACACGATGATGGATCGTATTCTGGAAGATATCAGCCGGTAATTGATCTTGCCTCTATCAAACGCAAAAAGCCCCCGAACAGAACCGGGGGCTTTCGTGTTGAATATTTGATCCGCGTTACTTCTTCAAGTTGGTCCAGATTTGGTCATAGACCGCCTGAGTTTCCTGGTCACAGACCTCGATAAAGACGCCCGGGCCTGCATTGGCATGAGGGTTCTTTTCGGGTTGTTCCGCAAGGGCCGGATCAAGGAAGTCGCCCACGCCATTCACGCCGGCGTTGTATTGGGCAAAGTTGGTCACCGCCGCGATGTTTTCAGGCTCCAACAGGAAGTCCATGAAGATTAGCGCGTTGTCGCGGTTCGGTGCGTCTTTCAGCAGAACGACGTTGTCCATCCACGCGATGTAGCCTTGTGTCGGATAGGCGTATTCCACGTTGGCGCCTTCTTCGCGCGCCTTGGCCGAGAACCCGTCATAAATCTGGCCGACGGCTGCGTCACCGGAAACCAGAACCTCTTTCGCGGTGTCCGAATTGAACGAGGCCCAGTGTTGTTTGGCCTCTTGCAGCATGGCGTTCAGCGCCTTCAGTTGTTCACGGTCGGTCGAACACTGCGGGATGCCCATATGCAGTGCCGCCATGGCCATCACTTCGCCCTGACTGTCCAACATGTTGATCCGGCCCTGCAGTTCCGCTGGCGGGTTGAACAGGATATCCGTGGTCTGAATGTCACCGTCATAGGCATCACGGCTGACTGCAAAGCTGGTTGAGCCCCACTGATACGGGATCGAGGATTGGCGACCGGGATCAAAGCTGGGGTCAGCCCATTCCGGCGCGATGTTGCCTTTGTTCTTCAGCTCACCGTCAGCGATGGTGTCGAGCATCCCCTCACCAGCCATGATCGATACCATGTAGTCACCCGGCACGGACACGTCATAGGTGCCGATACCACCAGCCTTTAGCGAGGCCAGCATCGATTCGTTGCTGTCGTAGGTGTCCATGGTGACGTTGATGCCGGTTTCTTCGGTGAACTTATCCAGCAGTTCCTGCGGGATGTATTCGAACCAGTGGTACAGGACCAACTCACCCTCGGCGGCGGCAGCATTTGCGCCGATGGCCAGG
Organism: Ruegeria sp. CH11; assembly: GCF_056537105.1. Lineage (NCBI taxonomy): Bacteria > Pseudomonadati > Pseudomonadota > Alphaproteobacteria > Rhodobacterales > Roseobacteraceae > Ruegeria > Ruegeria sp. CH11. The sequence goes on along the minus strand of NZ_JBQFQX010000012.1, from coordinate 26,588 downwards.
GCCAGCGCGGCGACGCCGCTTTTCATCATATGTTTCATGTGTCTCTCCATCTGTTGGTTATTTGGTGTTGTCTGACTTGCTTACGAAATAGCTGATCGTGACCATGATGATGGATACGCTCAGCAACATGGTCGAAATCGCCATGATATTGGGTTTGATCCCCTGCTTGACCGAGCCGAAGATCGCTGTTGGTAGGGTTTCAACCCCTGCACCTTTGACAAAGTTGGTGATGATGAAGTCATCCAGGCTGACGATGAAGGCCAGCAGAAAACCCGAGATGATACCGGGCATCATCAGTGGCAGCAGAATCTTGGTAAACGCTTGTCGCTTGGTGGCATAGAGGTCCAGTGCAGCCTGCTCATAGCTGTCTTCGATCCCCTGCATCCGGGCCGAGATTGGCAGGTAGGCAAAGGGAATACAGAACGCGATATGGGCCAGAAGGATGGTCAGAAGCCCGCGCTCAAACCCGATCGAGTTGAAGAATATCAGGGTCGCAACCGCCAGAACGATCTCTGGCACCATCAATGGTAGGCTGATGAGGCCGAAAGACACGGTCCGAAAACGGAATTTGCCGCCGCGCACCATTCCCGTTGCTGCCAGTGTCGCAATCGTGGTCGCCGTGGTGGCAGCAATGATTGCGATGATAAAGCTGTTCTTGGCCGCCGTCTTGAACTTGGCACTTTCCGGGCCGGTAAACACATCCGCGTACCAGCGCAGCGACACGCCCTCCCAGTTGGTCAGTGATTGCGAAGCATTGAAGCTGTAGATCGTGACCACAACCAGCGGCGCATAAAGGATGACCAGACACAGCAGGGTGATCCCCTTGAAGCCGGTATAGGTCTTGATGTCGAATTGCTTGCTTGCCATCACTCAGCCCCCCGCCTTACCCGCTTTGGCCTGCTGCCGGGCTGAGAACATCAGGATGATCAAGACCATTGTCAGCAGGATCATCGAAGCGGCTGCTCCGAACGGCCAGTTGCCCGCATTGCCCTTGAACTGTTCTTCGATCAACGAGCCGATCATGAAGTTCTTGGCGCCGCCCAGCAGGTCAGGCGCGAGGAACGAACCCATCGAGGGGACAAAGACCAGAATACAACCCGCAAACACGCCCGGCTTGATCGCCGGAAGGAGAACCCGTCGCAGTGTTGTCCATTTCGAAGCATAGAGATCTGCCGCCGCCTCAGAGAGTGCGAAATTATAGCGTTCGACCGCCGCATAGATGGGCAGCACCATAAAGGGCAGGTAAGAATAGAACAGGCCCAGCTGCACTGCAAAGTTGGTGTTGACGATATGCAGGGGGCTGTCGATCAGGCCAATGCTCATCAGGAAATCGTTGAGTGGTCCCTGGTCGCGCAGCAGGAACTTCATCGAAACGGTGCGGATCAGCAGGTTCACCCAATATGGGATGGTGATCAGGAACACCCAGACTGGGCGCATATTCTCGGACCGGGTCGCGATGAAATAGGCCGTTGGAAAACCAATCACGAGGCTGAGCAACGTTGCCGCGCCAGCCTGCCAGATCGAGCGCCAGAATATTATAATATAGGTCCATTCGATCTTGGGTGGCTCATCCCCGAACAAGCCGCGATCAAAGAAGAACTGATCATAGGCCGCGAGGCTGAACTCCCAGATTACGCCGCCGCGGAACTCTTTCGTCAGGAAAGAGTAGATCAGCATCATGATGACCGGTGCCAGAACCAGAATGGCCAGAGTCACCCATGCGGGCAGCAACAGCCAGGTGCGGGCCTCTTCATACGTGTCTGTGGTTGCGCTGCCGCCGCTTGCTGCACCCGCCGCCATCAGTCCACCAGGAGGCGACCAGCCCCCAGCTCCATGTTGACATACATCTCACTTCCCGGCTCGAATATCCGCTTGTTGCCGCGATCCGAGTTGGAAGTGCGCACGATGAAATCGGGGCCATCCTGCAAATCGACGATGGTGGTGATGTCGGTGCCGACAAAGATGTTTTCCTTGATCCGGCCTTTCAGGCTTTCGGATTCCGCGGGTGTGTCGGACATGTACAGACGCTCGGGCCTGATCGACATATGCACCTTTGAGCCTATGCCAACTCCCTCGACCGCGTTACAGGTCAGTTCATGCCCGCCGCCCAGATGGCAGGTCGCGCGCCCATCTTCGATGCCATCGACGGACACTTCCAGCAGGTTGGTCTCACCGATGAAATCCGCGACAAACATGTTGTGGGGGCGTTCGTAAATGTCCGTGGGCGCGCCCAGTTGCTGCATCTCGCCGGCTGACATGACGGCGATACGGTCAGACATGGTCAGGGCTTCTTCCTGATCATGCGTGACGAAAATGAAGGTAATCCCGGTTTCGCGCTGCAGGTGTTTCAGTTCAAGCTGCATCGCCTTGCGCAGTTTCAGGTCCAGCGCCGACAGGGGTTCATCCAGCAACAGAACTTTGGGCTGCGGGGCCAGGGCACGGGCCAGCGCAACACGCTGTTGCTGACCGCCCGACAACTGGCTGGGTTTGCGGGCCGAGAACTGGCCAAGTTGGACCAGCTCCAGCATCTCACCGGCTTTCGCACGCGCCTCGGATTTCGAGCTGCCGCGCATTTCCAGCCCGAACGCCACATTGTCCAAAATGGTCATATGCGGGAACAGCGCATAGTTCTGGAAAACCGTGTTCACCGGGCGCTTGTTGGGGGGCAGGTTCTCGATCTCATCACCGTAAAGGTAGATGGCCCCTTCGGTCACGGCCTCGAACCCGGCGATCATCCGCAGCAGAGTGGTCTTGCCGCAGCCGGACGGACCTAACAACGTAAAGAACTCGTTGTCCATGATCGACAGCGAGATCTTCTTGAGCGCGGTAAAATCGCCATAACGTTTCACCGCGTCCCGCACGTCAATCGCGATATTTTCTGTGTCAGACAATTGCGCCTCCCCTGAGCATCGCGAATTTGCACTCAGGTATATACGGGCCGCGCTGTCCGCCTAAGAATTGACTTCCTCACTAAACATTAGGATTAGCCTAATCATTTTTCTTTTTTGTTATAAATCATTGTATTACACTGGAACTGCAGTCATTTTGATCGAACAGAAAAGATTGGGTCGCACATTGGATGCGCAACCTTCTTTTCCAATAGTTATCCTTATGGAGAAAGTATCAACCAAGGCCTACAGCAGAGAAAAAAGTTGGTTTACGCAACATCAGAACTTTTGTTCGCTGCTTTCTAAATTGCATGGGATTATGCGGAGAAACCCATCCAGTCCGACTGCATCCTCAACTATGGTGAGATCAGTGTGAAAAAAGTCGTTAGGACCCTTGTTTTTGTCGAAGGCATCACGGTCATGTTTGTCGTCAGCGTGTTTCTTATTCTTGTATCAGAACGTTCCAATCACCCAAGCGTAATGTTTTTTGACCAACCTGAATCAGCAACCTTCAGAGTTTTTTGGGCGGTCAGCTCCGTTCACTAAACTGGTGTATGCCATGCAAAATCGTATCCAATTGGTTTGCCAGCACCGGAGACAGATAGCGAGTGCTTCTTGATTTATAGGCCCAAGTTAGGCATCAGTCACACGAGCTGATACACTGTTGCATGATACCTATAACGGGTAGCCCACCGTATCGCGCTGACCACGAAAGCCCGTTGGATTGGCAGCCCGCAGCGCCTCGAAGGCTGGTCAAAACACCACCATAAGTCCACGCTGGAAACGGCCGAATGCCAACTCTCAGCACTTAGTTTCTGTATATGCCTGGCGCAGCAATCGGTTGGTATGGGCTCTCCTGACGCATTCGCTGCAATCTGCACCAAGGGCCGGTCTTGTGCGGATCTACATTCTCTGTACGCTGCATGAACTGGCGCAAGGCGGACATGGCTATAGGAACCGTTCCGTTCGTGCCGAGACAGGTCTCAAAATTATTTCTCACGGCATCAAAAGATGGCTGTGGCGACGGTTTCGGCGTCACGCCTAGCCTGACAGCCTCAGCAAAGACTCATTGTCCAGCCGTACATATGGGCTACCGGACACCATCGTCCCCAACTCCTCCAATGAACATTCAGTCAGGTCACGTGGCCCAGTGTTTGTGACTGGTTCGGGACATTTGGGCGGAACCCAACCGAGCCGGTCTAGTGCGTCCCGCGCGGCCTGCAAGAATAGCTGAGGGCTGGCTGTCGGACTCAGTAGCACTTTCTGCGCGACACCTAACGCGGCGGGAGCCAGTGCCTTCAACCGGTCATTCATGGCATCTCGGACCACCTCAGTGACTTGCGAGCCATGCAGCCACCTATAGCCCAAGCTGTGCGCCGAAGGTTTGGGGACTCCAGCGTGCGGTGCTGCCTGAGCGGTGTTGCCGCGCTCTGCATAGGCCTCGGCGAATCTCGCCCGTTTAGCCCAGTCGGCTGCCGCCATGCAGCTATTTCGTTACTAACAGTTCAGGCTAAGGCTAGTCTGTGGCGTACAAAGTAAACAAGCGTGGCGACCCTCGCCACGTTCAATTGATGGAGTGGTTCCAGGCGTTACAAGCCTGGGCCACCCTCAAGCCTGGGCCACGCGCGCTGTATCTCGAACTGAAACGCCGCTTCAACGGCGGCAACAATGGCGAGATATTCCTCAGTCATCGCGACGCTTCAGAGGTTCTAAACGTTAGCAAGAAAACGGTTGCGAGTTACTTTGATGTCCTAATTGAACGCGGGTTTATTGTTGTCGCACGTGGGCACTGCCTGGGACCCGCTGGCATTGGGCAATCCGCCACCTGTCGTCTGACCGAAGAAAAGACTTCTGAGATTTCGGCAACAAAGGAATTCATGCGCTGGAAACCGGCCTCGAAAAAGAAAAAGCCCCGGGCAAAAAATTACCCCGCTTTGGGCCCAAATGGGGCGTTTGCCGCGGGAAAAAACTCCGCCATATATACATCTAGCCATATACCCCTGAACGAAGTGGACGCTTTTGAACGTGTCGCACTGGGCATTGGGCTTTGCGGGCAAGCGATCCGAAACAACTCGATTGCAGCACCAGAATTGCAGCGGGTCGAGAATATCAATCAAGCAAATGAGGAACGAGCATGACGGATGAATCCGAACGAAAAAACGTGGCCAATACGTAACCGGACGAGAGCGGTAAGTTTGCCCAAGGCAACCCCGGAAAGCCCCGAGGAACCCGGCACAGGGTCGCAAGGGCAGTCGAGGAGCTGCTTTAGGGCCAATCTGAGCAAATCACCCAGAAGGCCGTCGAACTGGCGCTTGAGGGCAACAGCACAGCTCTACGCCTTTGCCTGGACCGGATTGCGCCTACACGAAAGGACGCCCGGTGAATTCCGACCTACCACCGATCAAGTCTGCTGCAGACGCGTCAGAGGCCGCTCAGGCGGTGCTGCAGGCCGTTTCCCAGGGCGAGGTGACCCCCTTGGAAGGGGCAACTGACATGGGTTTGATTGAGTAGTACAGGCGGGTGCTGGAAACAACCGAATTGGAACGCAGAATTGCAGCATTGGAGGCAGCCAAATGAACATGAAGAAGCGAGCCAGCAATTTGGGAACCCGCTCTTCGGACCCAAAGGTTCTATATAAATGGGTGCAGCCCGGATTGACCTAAGCGCAAATGGAAGCGCATGTACAGCAGGTCAGGCGCGAAAGTGGGCTACCGGATGACAAAAAATTCATACCGGTTCGCTGGATGGAGTAATCGTTGCGGTTCAAACGCGGAATCACGCTTCGCGAACGGGGCAATAATTTCTGTCACCGAACTATTTCCTTTGCTCCGTTCGTCAGACGCCCTATCAATGAAGTCTGAGTATTAAGTTCTGTTTTCGAAGTGCAAAGCACTACCCAGGTATGCGCTGCTTGATTTTGTGAGTTGATTTGTGACTGAGTTTAACGCGGCTGGAGAACCCAATAGGTCTTCCCAAATAAATATTGCGGTTCTGCGACCAAGGTTCTTGACCGACGAAAGTGGTGAGTTAGCAGCAGCGGAACTTCCCAAACTTGGGTTGTCGCGTGTCTACCGTATTCCAGGTGAGGCTGGGCATGCATTTCGACGACGTGTTCATCTAGAGTTAGTACGGGCACATTTCGATAGGGTTGGTCCATTCTACGAGTTGCTCGACACACCAACTCTAGAAGCCTGTAAAGACGCGATTGAAGCAGTTCTAGCTAAGAACAATCCCAATTTCTCTGGAAAAAAACACGATAGCGGCGAGTTCTATTTTCGGCAAGACTGACATTGTCGGTCAAACCGAGGTACGACGCGCCAAACTCGTACCCCCTCGTCGAAATCGTAATCCCATCAAGGCGCGCCGCGTCTAACTGATATATGTGTTAAGTGTTCCAAATACGACCACTGCATGAAATCAGCGACAGCGCCCCAACATTCAAAAAACGCAATTCGTATTGCGTCAAGTTCGTGTGTAGGTCGTGGGGCGGCACGCCGTACTAGGTAACCCCCTCAAATCCAGTCAAAATAACTAGAACGTGCTAAAATCAAGACATGCCGCCCACGTGGCCAATATCGCATTGCGGCAAAATTGTGTCCACGACTCAATGCGAAACTTACAGTTTGCAGAGGGGAAACAAACCGTTTCGCTCAAAATTGCCGCTTTACGGGAATCCCCCAATATCGCCTGACTCGTGAAATACGTAGTGTAGAAGCAGAAATACCACTCACCCCCTCGAGACTAGGAGCGGGGTTGGCTTCTACCCCCTCAGCCAGCCCTTGCTCTCGTTCCAGCTAAGCGGCTTGTCCAATCGTTTCTTCTATCAACTGCTGCTTTCAAACTTCTGCAATCAAACTTGCGTTCGTTGCAGTCGCCTAACCACTTACGTAGATCCCGCTTTTAGGACGGTAGAATATCTTTTGGTCGTGTAGCCTTCCAAGAAGGTCTTGAATGCGCCGAAGAGAAACCTCCAGATTCGCTCGCCGGTCATCCTCTACCTCTTGCGCGGTATGAGATAGTGCGGTGAGGGCGCTGCGAAGCGAGCTTTCGATAAGCTCTATATCTTCTACCGAAAGTTCGAACATATCGTTGTATTGGGGCATCGGGGGGTCTCCTTGCCGAGTACATAATTCAAATGTGCCTTAGATTGCGCAATAGCTCCATGTATTTCCTATGCGAGATTAGGAAACGCATTGAGGCGACTCCCGTCCTCGTCATTTTCGATAACTGGCAGCGCCTGGATCACTGCTCACCTATCCTCCTTCTTCGTTGGGTGCGCGTTCTTGGTGACACTTTTTCATTTCTTCGCCGCCGAAAGAGGGTTTTGTGGCTTGAGCTTTTCGGCCCAAATGTCGGCGTGTTCCTGATAGATGTCCGCTCGGCTGCCGTAGAACGCCATAAGTTGGCTTCCCGCCCACAGCGCGATGTGTCTCTCTGCATCGTTTTCTCCGAGACTGTACGCGTGGGAAACGACTGTTTGGGTTGTAGCGGGAACGTGCTTCATCAGTGCCTCACCTGGATACTTGTTCAGTACATCAAACACCCTAGCAATCAAAGAACAGTGAAGTTTGACACTCGCGCGGCAAGTTTTTGGAGGAAAGTTAAAGAAAGCCCGTCGTACAGATAGGCAGTTCTGTCGGTGTCGCTGCGAGTCTCATCCGAACCGCGTTGGTACGATGGGCTCAAGGATATCCTTCCGTGAGCGGCAACCCGCAGCGACTGGGCCGAACTATGAGTTTCGCTTTGAGACGTAAAGAGGCAGGAGCTCATGGCCTGGGGTCACGCAATTCTGCTAGCTAAAGAAATGGGGCGCACCCACCACAAGCGCGCCCCACCAAACGAATTACAAAAAACCAGCGTTCTCAAATACACCAACGCTTACTCGTTAACTGCACCTACTCTAGACTATTCTGCTGGGGTCGTCGGTGATGCGGGTTACACACGCCAGTATTTTCTGAAGGTCAGGCCTCGGGCCTCGGAACGCCAATGTCTCCAATGCGCATCGATGGCAGCAAGGCCGGCTTTTCTGCCATTCGTGGACGGAAGGCACGCGTCCGCAGTCTGAGTTTCGCAGACCTTCGTCGGATTGGACCCAAGGTTGGCAGTGCCCGGACTGCGACCATTGTAAGTTTTTTCACGTTACTGGAGGAGGGCTTTGCACGATAGAGAGTCCTTCCATTCCAACGAATGGATCGCGCCAACTAAACCCAGGGCTAAGCACCTAGCGCGATTGCTTTATACTGTTCATCAACCTTGACCAAACCGAGCGCACATCATTTGCTTCAGTTTCTTTCCTAACGTCAGCGTTTTCCTTTCGTTCAGACCTCTTGCGCTTTTTAGCGAGAAACTTGCGGGCCTGCTCGAGCAACTCGTCCCGCCGCACCTCGTCGAAATCGCATATCTGTTCAACGAACCTCACCTCCTCCAACTCGGAACCAGCCGATGTCCCGACAACGTCATAGTCAATATCACTGAATCGCAAACCATATTTACTGTCGAGTTCGAAAAGTTCGCCGCTTCTTTTCATGATGATTTCAGCTATTTCTGGTTTTAGGGCGGGCTTAGTCGGGTTCTCCAGTTCCCCATCGGCGCGAGACACGGCATGAAAGATCATGCGTTTTGCCCTAAGTTCGACTTCGTTCGTTGGAGGACTTTTTGGCGCGAGCAACTGAAGCGCAGACATGGCCTCCGCTGAAACGGACACATTGCTCGTGATGTTGGAAATCGCGTCTGACGGTACTCCAAGATCCGCCCATTCTGCGAAATCGCGTACGACATCGCCATCCAACAAGGTTGATCGCTCGAACGGCCTCACCTCGACCGGCTTTCCGTAGATTGCCTTATAGCAATCCAGTACTTTCATGTTCCCACCTGGTTGCGGCGACGGAATTTGCGACCGCGACTTCAACACCTGTTGAACACTCGATAAGTAGCGAGAGACAGGGCTACGGATATAGGCCATCACGCGGATGTCATCGGACAATGTAGGAACAAAGTTTTGTGCTCTGCTAACCTCCACTTCGGAGTGCATCCAGAAAAGCATCTCACTGCTGAGTACCAACTGCGCAGGCGCAGTGTCCTCGACCTGCCTGCATAGATATTTCCATTCTTCGCGTGCCCGGGCCCTCGCGACTTTAGGGTCGAACCCCATGCGCCACACTGCCGAACCCCCACGATTAACATTTTCATGGTACAAAAGAGAAAGCCAATGATGACGCCCGCGAATAAATAGAGTCTCAGGATACAGACAGCTGTATTGCGCTAGTTCGTTGCGCGACGCCGCGAGGCTTTCCTGAATTGCGGTCGATCCGGCCTTACCCTGCCCAATGTGTATTATCACTTTAGGTTTTGTCATTGAGTATCATCCTTTGGAATGCACCCAGTGGGTGGCGCGGTTATATTGCTAGTGCATTACAGTTGACCAGAGTCAACCCGCCCCTCAACTCAGATGTTCTTAAGACCTCTTAGGAACGAATTTCACGACACGTGAATAGGCGGCTCGACAACCGTTTCACCTGGCAGTTTTGGAAGGCTGACGCCACATACATCCAGCGGATGTAAGAAAAGTGCGGTCAGTCAGCGGAAACTCTAGATGGTTTTTTGAACAGGGGCTTCGTCCGCGCTGATCAGTTAATCCGGTCCCGGCAGCGCGACGGTTCGCTTCGCAAAATCTGGAAACTGCAACCAACTTCCGCTTTCGGTCGAACTAAAACGTCCGATGGCGTTTCTCGGGTGTCCGAATTGTCCGTAGTCAAACCCGTCGTAAGCTATGCGGCATTCGTCATTTTGGGCTCATAGCGGAATATCAAAGTATGTGGTTGTTGTAGATTTTGGGGAGTGAAGTACGAAGCTATCCCCTCGACTTCGTCGCTAAAACCACCTCAACCCCATCGGCAGTATCGCCTTCGTGATTTGTTAGTTGCAGGCTGCTTGCCCAGCGTACATTCCAACACCTGCACCGGCCGCTGTTGCAAGGGTCTTGCCTGTTCCGCCACCGAATCGGTTCCCAACCACTCCGCCAAGGGCAGCGCCACCCAGGATACCTGCAGCACAGCGAGCGTCATGCTGTACCTGCGCCTGAGTTGGCGTCGTCGGTGTCCCGCACGCAGCCAGGAGAAGTGAGATTCCAAGCGCACAGGCTATCATTGCTTTGCTCATCTCAATCGCCTCTCAAATTCCCGAATTTGTTATCTGAGTAGGTGGCTCTTGGCGGTCTATTGTACAAGGCATCAACGTCTGATTGGTTTGAGGTTAACCAAATCTTAATGAAGGAACTCTGTGCCACCCACTATTTCTTTGTCAAAGCCACGCCTGAGCCTCCCCAACTGAACTGGTCCACCGTTATGTTTAGGAAACGGAGGACCAAGAATGGCAAACAAAAGACCGAAGCCTGAAGAGATTGTCTCGAAGTTACGGCAGGTTGAAGTTCTGATGGGTCAAGGCATGTCCCGTCTTGATGCGATCAGACAGATCGGCGTTGTTGAACAAACCTATTACCGCTGGAGAAAGAAGTACGGTGGAATGGGTGTAGATCAGTTGAAAGAATTGAAGCGGCTTCAGAAAGAGAACGAGCGGCTGAGACGCGCGGTGTCTGATCTGACTCTGGACAAGCTGATCCTGACGGAAGCCGCAAAGGGAAACTTTTGAGCCCCGCTCGTCGTCGTGCCTGCATCAGCCATGTACGCAACCAGCTGAACGTTTCCGAGAGACGCGCCTGCCGCGTGCTTGGGCAACACCGGTCCACGCAACGGCACGTCCCACGAGGTCGCGCAGACGAAGACCGGCTGGTGGCCGATATGATCGAGCTGACCCGTCAATACGGCCGATATGGCTATCGAAGGATCGCTGCACTGCTGAGAGAGGCTGGCTGGTCTGTCAGCGATGGACGGATTGAACGGCTTTGGCGGCGAGAGGGGCTGAAAGTGCCAGTGAAACAACCGAAGAAAGGACGGCTCTGGCTGAACGATGGGTCGTGTGTTCGGCTGAGACCGGAGTATCGCAACCACGTGTGGTCCTATGACTTCGTTCATTGTCGAACCGATGATGGCAAAGCCTTCCGGACGCTGAACATCCTTGATGAGTACAGTCGGGAATGTTTGGCTATCAGGGTCGAACGGAAGCTGAACTCGGTCGACGTGATCGATGCCCTGACGGATCTGTTCATACTTCGAGGAGCACCCCGTTTCATACGTTCAGACAATGGGCCGGAATTTGTCGCCCAGGCTGTCCGAGACTGGATCGTCGCCGCTGGCGCCAAGACAGCTTACATCGAACCTGGCAGCCCATGGGAGAACGGTTATTGTGAAAGCTTCAATGGCCGGTTCAGGGACGAGCTGCTCAACGGTGAAATCTTCTACAACCTGCGCGAAGCTCAAATTCTGATCGAGCAATGGAGGAGACATTACAACACAAAACGCCCCCACAGTGCTCTGGGCTATCGCCCGCCAGCACCTGAAACCATCATCCCGATGGATCACAGGCCGATCATGCACTAACAATCAACTTGGACCAGTCAGATGAGGCTGCTCAGCGAACCGCAGATTCCGGTCGTTCATTGGCGTTTTAGATTTCACTAGCGTAGCAAGCTGCAAAATGCGGAAAGCCGACGTTGCAAGTATTATCGGCTGAAGAAAAGTGAGTGCGACGAAGCTACTGTCGCACAGACCATCAATCTTCTTCCTCTGATCTGATGACAACAGTGTGAAATCAATACCAAAGTTGAAGAATCTTCGATTTCGTGCAAGAATACTCGCTATATTTGGGATTCGATAATGAAGGTATTTTTGACTTCTAACTCTGTGGATGAAGAAATCCTATCAATTGAAAAGTATAAACTTTTCAAAGATTTGCTTGGGATTCAAGGCGTTGAAGTTTCTCACTTTCCCTCCACGCCTGCTCCAGGGGAAAAGGGCGCGGTTGAAATACTTGGATTCATTCTTAAGGCAATCACACCAGGAGCTGTGAGCCAAGTAATTGAAGTGTTCGCCGAAAGAGCGACGCGAATGCCCGAAATTCGTATTAAGATCGAAGAGTTCGAACTCGAAACCAATGGTATAAGCGTTTCGGAGTTTAAGAAGCTTCTCGAAAATATTGAGAAAAGAAAAAACCGACTAATTATTTGACCGCCTGGCATTCGGAGAAAGCGGATGAGACACATTGTTTTGATAGGAAATTCCGAATTTCCGTCCGATGTGGAAAACCTCCCACAATTGGACTGCCCGAAACGCGATGTCGACAAAATGGCCTTTCTCATGGCCGACGAGAACTGTGGCGCTTTTGAAAGTGTCACTGCGGTCGTTGATCAAAATCATACGGATATCAAGAAAGCGATTTTCAAGACACTCAACAAAGCCGAACCCAATGACATGGTGATGATCTACTATTCCGGACACGGGGTAAAGGATCGAGAAGGAAATGCATATATCTGCGGCCGCGATACTGTGAGAAGCGAAGTGGAGGTAACGGGTATTTCTGCCAGACAGATTCAGTCCTTTGTTGAAAAATCACGTTGCAACAAAATCGCCCTTCTATTTGATTGCTGCTACAGCGGAAAATTTGGAGAAAACCTAGGGAAGGCAAAAGGCGCGGAGCAATTATTCGATGTGTCCGAACTTGACGATTTGGACGCCCAAGCAAAGGGGTTGGTATTCATTTCGTCCTGTAATTCCACTCAAACGTCTCATGAGGACGAAGTTGCGGGGCACGGTGTCTTTACTAAGTATGTCATCCGAGGCGTTGAGAGCGGCGAAGCCGATCTAGATGGAAATGGATACATCACCTTTGATGAATTGTATCAGTACATAAATCGCGAAATGGCAAACGACAACATCCGGCAGACACCTACTCTTGTAAGAGGAAATCAACAAAACCTGCTTCACATCGCCTTAAACGGAACAAAAATAAAGCAACAGGACGCGCAGGCAATGGATGCATACATCCAAGATTTATTTGGAAAGAATCTCATAAGCCTAAGTGTCAGAAATGATTGCATAAAGGAGATAATAAACTTCCAGCAAGGCGAAGAGTGGCGAGAAGACAAGATTGAGCTGCTAAGAGGAATTTCGCGAGCTGATATCGATCTCGGGACATTCGCCATTGAGTGGCAAAAATTATCAAGAACGGACTTCCGACATCGGACCGGACCTGTAGGAAATGGCCAGGTAGCATTCGAAAATGGAGTTGCGCCCAATAGAATGGGCGCCTATCGCCGCGCAGACGTTCAGGAGTACGAAGGGAACTATCTTGTTGTTCGCCCTTACTATGGCGATCCTGGTCGCATCCGTTGCTATGTTATCGAGGTTCGCTGGAATGATCAGATTCCAGGACTTGGATGGAGAGAAGGACAGGGAAAAACCGACTTTATCAACAATGGTGCGATTTACATGCCTAAGCGGGCATCCCATCTTAGCTTTCTGGCAATCAATTCGGGATCTGTAAGGCACATTCTTGTCGAAGAGTGGAACATGAAGAATGCAATGTACGGCGTCATTTCAACCCTCTGGAACGATCAAGGTGCACATTTGAAACCTACCTCGGTTCCGATCTTGCTTCATAAGCGTGATCCGATTGATCCGGAACTTCTGGGTGATCTGTCCGAGGAAAACCCGAAACACGCTGATCTTCTGAGGTTGTTCGAAAGCTGTTGTCCAAGGGTGTTCGGCGAAACCTGAGTGTATTGCTCCAGCGCCCGCTCTGCTACCAAGTGCCTTAGATTTGAGCAATTGGGAAACGGTATTTTCAAGCAGAGGTAACGGCATTTACGATACTGATCATTAAAGATAAAAATCTAAATTATATTGCATCTAGTTAGACCCGACATTCGAGGTTTTCTCCCGGATGTCGATACGGCCAGCGGCTTTCTAGTTCGTTTGATGCACAGTGTGAGCCAAATGCCGTCGACCAAGGCGCGATTCATTGCATTTGCAGCAGGTCGCGAACCACACTTTGCCGCCATTCTGACCGGCTAATATTGCCGGTGCAGCGAAGGTCTGCTTGGTGGCCGACCTGCTCAAGTCCCGCTTGAATTTGTCTGGGGCATTTCACACCCGTGTCTAAAAGCTTCCGCTGCGCGATACCATTGTGATCCAATAGGCACACTTCAATCTTTGTCACAGTGCTTCCGTATTGCTTCCAGCAAGCCGCACGCCGCGAAGCGTGCGCCACACGATTCCGTGTAAATGTTTGTTATTATTGAAAAAAGTGGTGAGCCGTGCAGGATTCGAACCTGCGACCCACTGATTAAAAGTCAGTTGCTCTACCAACTGAGCTAACGGCCCACTCTTTTGTTGGATCTTTTGGATCCGTGGCGCTCTGTAAGGCATTTTCCCGGCTGGGTTCAAGGCCTAATTTCGCACCTCGTTTCGCCGACAAGTACCCTTGGTCCGGCGCCCCGATAGGCGGCCTAATTAGGCAGGGGACGCGGGGGGGTCAAGTCCTTTTTTCAGGAATCTTCAGGGCGGGGTGGATTCAGGTCTTGCGCAGCGTTATATGCCCGCCATGCAACGCTCGAACGATACCAATTTGCCCTTCATGAAAATGCACGGGCTGGGAAATGACTTCGTCATCGTGGACGCCCGCGCTCAAACCGCGGCGATCACTCCGGCTTTGGCAAAGGGAATCGGGCACCGCCAGTTTGGCGTTGGCTTTGACCAGCTGGCCGTCATCGAAAACGGTGACGCGGACGCGCATCTGGTATTCTACAACGCTGACGGATCAACCTCGGCGGCCTGCGGCAACGCCACGCGGTGTATCGCCCGTTTCCTGATGGAGGAAACCGGCAAACCCGAGCTTACGCTTACAACCGAACGCGGCACCCTGCTGGCCAGGGACGCCGGAGATGGCCTTACCTCGGTCAATATGGGGCAACCTCAGATGGCCTGGGATCAGGTGCCTCTGGCCGAGCAGATGGATACTCTGGAACTGCCGATCGAAGGCGGCCCGACGGCCACCGGTATGGGCAATCCACATTGCACATTCTTTGTGGAAAATGCCGAGGCGATTCCGCTGAGCGAGTTTGGCGCACGCTATGAACACCACCCGCTCTACCCCGAACGCACCAACGTGCAGGTGGCGCAGGTCATTGGGTCTGATCACATCCGCATGCGCGTGTGGGAGCGAGGCGTTGGGATAACATTGGCCTCGGGCTCGTCCTCCTGTGCGACCGCCGTGGCCGCGGCGCGGCGCGGGCTGACCGGTCGCAAGGTACAGATCGAGCTGGACGGCGGTACCATCTGGATTGACTGGCGCGAGGACGGCGTCTGGATGACCGGTCCGACCTGCCATGTGTTCTCGGGCACGCTAACGCCGGAATTCCTGAGGTCGCTGGGATGAGCGCCCCCAAATTCACCACATTGGGCTGCCGCCTGAACGCCTATGAGACCGAGGCGATGAAAGAGCTGTCGCAACAGGCCGGGCTCAGCAATGCCGTTGTCGTGAATACCTGCGCGGTGACGGCTGAGGCTGTTCGCAAAGCCCGGCAGGAGATCCGCAAGCTGCGCCGGGAAAACCCGGATGCGCGCCTGATCGTGACCGGTTGTGCGGCGCAGACCGAGCCTGAGACCTTCATTCAAATGGTTGAGGTCGACGCGGTCATTGGCAACACCGAAAAGATGCAGCCCGATACCTGGAAAGGCATGGCCGCGGATTTCATCGGCCAGACCGAAGCGGTGCAGGTTGATGACATCATGTCGGTCACCGAAACCGCTGGCCATCTGATCGACGGTTTCGGCACCCGTTCGCGCGCCTATGTGCAGGTCCAGAACGGTTGTGACCACCGCTGCACCTTCTGCATCATCCCCTACGGCCGTGGCAACTCGCGCAGCGTCCCTGCGGGCGTCGTGGTCGATCAGATCAAGCGGCTGGTGGACCGTGGGTACAACGAGGTGGTCCTGACCGGTGTCGATCTGACTTCGTGGGGCGCGGACCTGCCTGCGCAGCCCAAACTGGGCGATCTGGTGATGCGTATCCTGAAGCTGGTGCCGGACCTGCCGCGCCTGCGGATCAGCTCGATCGACTCGATAGAAGTAGATGAAAACCTCATGCAAGCGATTGCGACGGAACCGCGTCTGATGCCGCATCTGCATCTTTCGTTGCAGCATGGCGACGACCTGATCCTGAAACGAATGAAACGCCGCCACCTGCGCGACGACGCGATACGCTTTGCCGAAGAGGCGCGAAGGCTGCGCCCCGAAATGACCTTTGGGGCCGACATCATCGCAGGCTTCCCGACCGAGACCGAGGCGCATTTCGAGAACTCGCTGAAACTAGTGCGTGATTGCGACCTGACCTGGCTGCACGTCTTCCCCTATTCGAAACGAGAGGGCACGCCCGCGGCGCGGATACCGCAGCAGATCAACGGAAACGTTATCAAGGACCGCGCGGCGCGCCTGCGTGCTGCCGGTGAAACTCAGGTCGTCAAGCATCTGCGTGCCCAGATCGGAAAGACCCATCAGGTTTTGATGGAGAACCCGCATATGGGCCGCACTGAACAATTCACCGAGGTCAGTTTCTCCGAACCTCGAACCGAGGGCGAAATCGTACCGGCGTTGATCAGCGGCAGCACCAATACACAGCTTCAGGCGTAGGGCTCAACGCACGGCGATCATAGATAGACAACGCCGAACTCGCGCTCGATCAAATCGAAATCCCGTTCGCCTGTTTCATTTTGCCGCGAGGTTTCCGCCATGAATTCTTCGGCGCGGTCGCCCGGGAAGATATAGCTGATCATTCGCACGGTCTGGGTGCTGTTGTTCTTCATGTAATGCGAAACGCCTCGCGGACAGTGGATCGTATCCCCTGCGCTGGCAGTGATCCATTCATCCCCAATCTTGGCATCGACTGTGCCCTCGATGATGTGGAACGTCTGGTCTTCCCATTTGTGATAGTGGTCGGGAACCGCGCCGCCAGGGGCCATGACACCATCAGAGATCACGTATTCACCGTTGGTTGCTTTTTTGCCGACGACGACGCCAACATATTCGCTTGGGGCCATCATGTACTTTTTGCTGCCGTCCCAGTGACGAACAACAACTTGTTTGTTCGAGGTTTCGATCCGGTCACCCATCGCCCACTCCTTCAGCAGTTTCTCTTCGCTATTTGGAGATTGGATTTCATGTGTCTAGTCCTGAGAAAAAAGAAACCCCCGCAACCAAAATGGTGCGGGGGCTCTGAATTCGGTTCTGAATTTGGATCAGACGCTCTTCTTGCCCTTGACCGGCGCCCACAGACGCTTGTTGACCAGATACAGGATCACGGAAAGGACTGTCAGGAACAGAACGCCGACAAAGCCTGCATTCTTGCGGTCCATCATCTTGGGCTCGGCGGCCCACATCAGGAAGGCTGAAACGTCCTTGGACATTTCTTCGACCGTCGCGGCGTGGCCGTCGGCATATTCGACCTGATCATCTGACAACGGCGGGGCCATGGAAATCCAGCCACCGGGGAAAGCCTTGTTCTCATAGAGAACCGCGCCTGCCTCTTCCTTTTCCTCACCGGTGTAACCGTCGAGCAGGGACGCAATGTACTCTGCGCCGCCCATGCCTTTGACCAGCTGGTTGATACCCAGACCGTAAGGGCCGTGGAAACCGGCGCGCGCCTTGGCCATCAGGCTCAGGTCCGGCGCGCCGACACCGTCATTGACGGGGAAGTGGTCGGTCGGGATTGCGGGGCGGAAATCGTCCAGCTCGGGATCGAACACTTCGAAATTGTCGGCCGCATAGGTGATGACCTGTTCTTCCGAATAGCCCAGCGCTTCGAGATCACGCAGAGGCACATAACGCAGGCCGTGGCACGCGGCGCAAACCTCGGTGTAAACCTGAAGGCCGCGCTGAAGCTGGCTTTGGTCATAGGTGCCGAACGGCCCCTCGAAGGAAAAGTCGAAGTCTTCGATGTGCTGCTCACCGCCACCTGCCGCAAAGGTCGAGGCGGGCGCAAAAGCCAAGGCAAACGCGGCACCGATTGCAAGTTTCTTGAACATGGATCTCTGTCCCTCTTACTCGGCGGGCGTGGCGTCGGCGTTGGCCTTGCCATAATGCGCGTTGAAGTCTTCTTCGATGGTTTCCGGCGGAACCTGCGGTTTCTCGATGACACCCAGGATCGGCAGGATCACGAAGAAATAAGCGAACCAGTAAGCCGACGCGATCAGCGAGAACGTCGCATAGGGTTCTTCTGCCGGCATCGCACCCAGCCACATCAGGGCAAAGAAGTCGACGATCAGCAGGTAGAACCACCATTTGAACATCGGGCGGTATTTGCCCGAACGCACGGTCGAGGTGTCCAGCCAAGGGGCCAGCGCCATCGCCAGGATCGCACCGAACATCGCAATCACACCAAAGAACTTGGCGTCGATGATGCCGCCGGTGATGAAGCTGGCGAACTGCACGACCCAGACCTCGCCGGTGAAAGCGCGCAGGATCGCGTAGAACGGCAGGAAGTACCATTCGGGCACGATGTGCGCAGGTGTAACCAGCGGGTTGGCTTCGATGTAGTTGTCCGGGTGGCCCAGATAGTTCGGCATGAAGCCGACGATGGCCCAGAACACGACCAGGATCACTGCCAGCGCAAACAGGTCCTTGATCACGAAGTATGGCCAGAAGGGCAGCGTGTCTTTCTCGGCCTCGGCTTTCGAACCGCGACGAACCTCGACACCCGTGGGGTTGTTGTTGCCAGTGGTGTGGAAGGCCCAGATATGCACGATCACCAGCGCCGCAATGATGAACGGCAGCAGGTAATGCAGCGAGAAAAAGCGGTTCAGCGTGGCATTGTCCACCGCAGGTCCGCCCAGCAGCCAGGTCTGGATCGCCTCACCCACAAACGGGATCGCGCCAAATAGGCCGGTGATCACTGTCGCACCCCAGAAGGACATCTGACCCCAGGGCAGAACATAGCCCATGAACGCCGTGCCCATCATCATCAGGTAGATCAGCATGCCAATGATCCACGTGATTTCACGCGGGGCCTTGTACGAACCGTAGAACAGGCCGCGGAACATGTGAATGTAGACCGCAACAAAGAACAGCGACGCGCCGTTCATGTGCAGGTAGCGAATGAAATAGCCACCATTCACGTTACGCATGATGTGTTCGACGCTGGCAAAGGCCAGATCGACATGCGGGGTGTAGTGCATCACCAGAACGATGCCGGTGACGATCTGCAACGCAAGGCAGAAGGCCAGCACGATGCCCCAAATCCACCACCAGTTCAGGTTCTTGGGGGTGGGGATCATGATGGTGTCATAAATCAGGCCGACGATCGGCAGACGGCTGTTCAGCCACTTCTCGCCATCGGTCTTGGGCTCATAGTGGTCGTGGGGAATTCCTGACATTCTGGGTCTCCCTTAGCCGAGTCGGATTGTGCTGTTGTCCACCCACTCAGCGGGCGGGACGGGCAGGTTTTCAGGCGCGGGGCCTTTTCGGATACGGCCAGCAAGGTCGTAGTGAGAACCGTGGCAAGGGCAGAACCAGCCGCCAAAGTCGCCGGCATCCCCCAAAGGCACGCAGCCCAGGTGAGTACATACACCCATCTGAACGATCCATGCGCCCGGCGCTTCGCCTTCGGGCGACGGCATGACGCGGTTGGCGTCGGTGGCCGGAGCGTCGGCGTTCAGGTTGAAGTTTCGCGCCAGCGGATCGGGCAGCGCATCGACACCTTCGGCGTCCTGTTCCTGCGCTTCAGAGATCTCGGCACCGGTCCGGTGACGGATAAAGACGGGTTTGCCCAACCATTTCACGGTCAACTGCGTGCCTGGTTCGACCCCGCTCACGTCCACACGAATCGAGGACAGCGCCTGCACATCCGCCGAGGGGTTCATTTGGTTGACGAGGGGCCATACTGCTGCACCTGTCGCAACAACACCTGCGCCGCCAGCGACGTAGTACAGGAAGTCTCTGCGGGTGCCTTCGTGGTCTTCAGCGTGGGACACGAGGTTCTCTCCGATTGTCTGGCGCCCGCGGACGGGCATATAGCTCGCGCACCGCACGAATGCGATGTCTTAACCGCGCTATCTATCGGGGAGAATACGGTTCGTCCAGCGGTCAAAGGCGCGCAATACGCCGCATCTGGGTATTCAGGTCACAACGCGGCCTTAAAAATTCAAGATGGCGTGGTCCCCGTGCCGCGTTTTTTGGGTGTTCGCCTCCTCCTCTGCCCTCGTGATTCGTGCGGACCCAAGGACCTGCGCGACAGGTCGCCGTGCCGAGCAAAGCAATTGGCATACGCCAATGTTTAGCCATGCCGCCAACACGGGAAGGTCGAGATTTCGCAGATCTTGGCAAGGGCGCGCAGTTCTTAAAATATTATTTTTAAATAGATATTTCATTCCTGCCATGAGCGACACGTTCCATGTTGCACTCGCCGCGGGAATGATTCAGATCGCGGATTGCGCGAACTCCAACACGGAGAAACCCCATGCTCAAAGCAACCCTTTTGGCCTATCTGCTGGTAACTGTCCTATCCCCTCACGCCTTTGCTGCGGGCGATCCGGCCAAAGGCAAGGCCCTGTATAACCGCTGTTCATCCTGTCACGCGATCATCAAAGATGGCGAGGTTCTTGAAAAGGGCGGCATCACCGGCCCGAATCTCTATGGCGTCGTGGGCCGTGTCGCCGGATCCGAGAACGACTACCGTTATGGCAGTGAACGCCTGCCGATGGGAATGTTCACAGATGACATGATCCGCGCCGGAGAGCAGGGGCTGGTCTGGAACCAGAAAAACATCGCCGCTTATTCTCTGGACCCGATCGGTTTCATCCAGGATTTCCTGAAGGATGACACAGCCCGCCCGAATATGAGCGTCAAACTCAAGAAAGGGGCCGACGACATCGCCGCCTATCTTGCGACATTCAGAGAGTGATTGGGCTGGGGGGCACCGCAGGTGCGCTGCCCTCATGCGCCAAAGCAGGTCAGCTGGGCGGGCGCGTTTCGACCATGCTGGGGCGTTCGCTGAATTCGGCATACCAGGCGGCCAGTGCGTCATTGCCGCTTCGCCACCCCCGCGCGTCGTGGCGCAGGTCCAGATAGCCAAGCGCACAACCCACAGCGATCTGCCCCATATCCAGCGAACCGGACAGATTCGCCATCCAGCGCTCGGTCAGCGAGGCACAGGCGCGGTCGATCTTGTCCCACTGCGCATCGAGCCAAGCGTCCCATCGCATGCCTTCGGGGCGCAATCGGTCTTCGTAGGTCATCAGCAGGGCGGCATCCAGAATGCCATCTGCCAGCGCCTCAAGCGTCAGAACATCCCAGCGTGCAGACCCATCAGGGTAGAGCCCCGCCTGCGCGCGCGCGTCCAGAAAGGCGCAAATCACCCGGCTGTCGAACAAAGTCGGGCCATCGGGTCGTTCCAACGCGGGCACTTTCGTCAACGGGGCCTTGCCGATCAATTCACCTGCCGGAGAGATCGGCGTGCCCGATGCGGGTAGCACTTCGACATCATTCAACTGCCCGGTTTCATGCAAAAGCACCATGACTTTGCGCACATAGGGTGAGGTCGGGCTGTGATAGAGCTTCATGTCCTGTCTCCTTGTTGATGGCACCTTAGCCTTCGCGGCGCAAATCTGAACCCTTCAATTGTCAGTTTGCCCGGCGGTACGCATCAAACCCTGCAAAATGTCCAGTTCAACGCCAAAACCATCGGCCGCCACGTGTTCGGCCGCGCTCAGTCGAACGGCATCGGGTTTGTTCTGGCTCAGTTTCCAAGTGCCCTGAATATCTTCGATCCGCATCTGACACGGCACGATCATGCGCATCATCTTCTTCAATGCCTCGTCCGACATCTTCTCGGCCATCCAGGGAGGCTTCGGCAGCAAACGCGCTTCGTAGAACGCCGACTGACGGTCCAGCAGACCGCGCAACATGTCGGGTGTCAATTGTTCGAGCGTACCTGTCAGATGCACCGCGACATAGTTCCATGTCGGAACCTGATCTTCGATCCCGTACCAGTCCGGCGAGATATAGCCGTAGGGTCCTGAAACCGCGATACGGGCCGTTTGCGGTTGCTTCAATGCGCGCAGAATCGGGTTCGACCGAACCAGATGCAGCTCAGCAATCTGGCCGTCTTCACTCAGCAAAAAGGGAACATGGCTCAGCAACGGCGCGTCTGCTGTCGATAGCGCCAGCACACCAAACGCCCGGTCCCGGGCAAATTCGATATGCCGGGCGCGGTCCTCGGCGCGAAAGGCGGGATTTGGGTGCATATGGAACCTCCTGCCAAATCTCTTGCAGAAGCGACCCGTTCCATGCAAGGTCCACAGCGTTCTCAGGGCGGGGCGAAATTCCCCACCGGCGGTATGCGGGTATCAACCCGTAAGCCCGCGAGCGGCCCAACAGTATCCACGATCCGAAAAGTGGGAACCGGTTTTCGGACAAATTGTGGAACCACGAATGGGTGACAAGCAGATCTGGTGAGAGGCCAGAGCCGACGGTTATAGTCCGGATGAAAGAGAACGTGCAGCGTGTCGCGTAGCGGCGCGTCTGCTCGTGATCGCCTTGGGTGACGTGTCATGCCAGGCTGGCAGCGAAAAGTGGGAACCGGTTTTCGCGACCGCCAGCAGGCCACCAAACTGAAAGGAGATCATGATGACACACACCCGCTATGCTTTCATAAAAGCCAACTGGCATTCCGATATTGTTGATCGCGCGCTTGACGGGTTTCAGCAACTCATCCCCGCCGACCAAATCGACGTGTTCGATGTCCCCGGCGCGTTCGAGATGCCGCTGCTGGCGCGGGATTTGGCGCAAACCGGCAGATACGCTGCCATAGCCTGCGCCGCTTTCGTGGTGGATGGTGGCATTTACCGGCACGATTTCGTCGCCCAAGCCGTGGTTGATGGCCTGATGCGCGCCGGGCTGGATACGGGCGTTCCGGTCCTGTCGGTCTCGCTGACTCCGCATCAGTACCAGGAGACGGATCATCACAACGCCATCTATCGCGAACATTTCGTGGAAAAAGGGCGCGAGGCCGCGCAGGCCGCGTTGAAAATCTCCCAGACCCGGGCGCTGTTGGCTTCTGCTGCGTGATGACCGAAGAGGCGGGGCCTCATTGGCCCCGACCGCAAATCCGCTTGAGGCCAAGGGCCTTGCCCGCTAATCACGACGCTCAAAGGAGCATGCCCCATGTCGATGAACAGCTTTGGACACCTCTTCCGCGTTACCACCTGGGGTGAAAGCCACGGGCCCGCTTTGGGTGCGACCGTTGATGGTTGCCCCCCGGGCGTGACGATTGACGCGGCGATGATCCAGCATTGGCTGGACAAGCGGAAACCGGGGCAGAACAAATTCACCACCCAACGGCGCGAGCCCGATCAGGTGAAAATCCTGTCTGGTGTCTTCGAAGGCCAGACCACCGGAACCCCGGTCCAGCTGATGATCGAGAACACCGATCAACGGTCCAAGGACTATGGCGACATCATGGACAAGTTCCGCCCGGGTCACGCCGATATCACCTATTGGCAGAAATACGGCATTCGCGACTATCGCGGCGGCGGGCGCAGTTCGGCCCGCGAAACCGCATCGCGCGTGGCGGCGGGCGGGCTGGCGCGTGAGGCGATCAAGCAGATCGCGCCGAATGTGCAGATTACCGGGTACATGACGCAGATCGGACCCCACAAGATCGACCGGGCCAATTTCGATTGGTCTCAGATTGAACAGAACCCGTTCTGGACACCCGATGCGCAAGCCGCCGAAGACTGGGCCACCTATCTGGACGACCTGCGCAAGTCCGGCAATTCGGTTGGTGCGGTGGTCGAAGTGGTGGCTCGCGGAGTTCCCGCAGGGCTGGGTGCGCCGATTTACGCCAAGTTAGACACTGATCTGGCTGCCGCGATGATGTCGATCAACGCCGTCAAAGGTGTCGAGATCGGCGAGGGCATGGCCGCAGCCGAATTGACCGGCGAGGCAAACGCAGATGAGATCTTCATGGGCCAGAATGGTCCGCAATACAGCTCGAACCACGCGGGCGGCATTCTGGGCGGTATTTCGACCGGGCAGGACGTCGTCGTGCGGTTCGCGGTGAAACCGACCTCATCGATTCTGACCACACGCAAGACCATCACAAAATCCGGTGATGAGACCGAGATCATCACCAAAGGCCGCCACGACCCCTGCGTCGGCATCCGCGCCGTACCGGTGGGCGAAGCCATGATGGCCTGCGTGATCCTCGATCACCTGCTGCTGCATCGCGGTCAGATCGGAGAAAACCGTGGACGGATCGGCTGATCTGCGCGCACATCTGCGGGCCATCGTCGCCCGGCGGATGAAAACGGATCCCGCGCACGATCTGGCACATCTCGACCGGGTTTGGATGAACGCGCAGTCGATTGCGGATGAGACTTCGGATATGCGTGTGTTGCTGGCCGCCAGTTACCTGCATGATCTTGTCAATCTACCCAAGAACGACCCTAACCGCCATCTTGCGTCGCAACGCTCGGCCGTTGAATCAGAGTCTATTCTGGATGAACTGGGATATTCCCAGGCCGAAATCAAAGCGACACAACATGCCATTACCGCGCATAGCTTTTCGGCCGGGATCGCGCCCGAAACCGCCGAGGCGCGGATATTGCGGGATGCCGACCGCCTGGACGCGCTTGGGGCCGTGGGCATCGCCCGGACCTTCTCGGTTGCGGGGTCGTTGGGGCGGGCTTTGTACGATTCTGCGGACCCGTTTGCCGAACATCGGCCACTCGACGATCTGGCGTTTTCGATTGACCATTGGAAAGTCAAACTGCTGAACCTGCCAGGCGACATGCTGACCTCAAAAGGCGCGGAACTTGCGCAAAAGCGCGCAACCCGGATGATCAGGTTTCTGGAGGCGTTCGGCGACGAGATTGGCTGGCCGCTGCCTGATCACTGGAAATCGTCCTGATTGGTACAATCCAGTCGTTGATCTTTCGAAACCAAAAGCGCAGGGTCGCCGCCAATGGCACGATCGTTAACATCGCATCGACCTATGCTCGCCGTGGGTCTGAAATTGACTGCGCTGATGCTGTTCACCTCGATGTCGGCATTGGTCAAGGCGCTGTCCGAAGATTTCCCGCCCGGCGAACTGGTTTTCTTTCGCTCGCTGTTTGCCATACCAATCATCATCGTCTGGCTTCTCTCACGCGGCGAGTTGGCGCAGGGTTTTGTCGTCAAAAAACCGATGGGGCATTTCTGGCGCGGGGTCCTTGGGACGGGGGCAATGGGCCTGACCTTTACCGGCCTGAGCCTTCTTCCATTGCCCGAGGTCACCGCCATTGGCTACGCCACCCCGATATTCACGCTGATTCTGGCCGCAGTTATGCTGGGCGAGCGTATCCGCATGATCCGAATTGGCGCGGTCGCGATAGGCTTGCTGGGGGTGTTGATCATGATCTGGCCCCGGCTGGGCAGCACCGAAATCGAGGTTGCCGCCACGATCGGTGCCGCCTGCGTATTGGGTGCAACCATCGCCCGCGCTTTTGTGCAGATCCACATTCGGCAACTCGTAAAGGTCGATCACCCTGCGGCGATCGTTTTCTATTTCTCGATGACGGCCACTCTGTTGTCCGCCTTGACAGCATTTTGGGGTTGGACCATGCCAACACTGAATCAGGCTCTAATACTGATCACAATGGGCTTGATCGGTGGCGTCGCGCAGATTCTTGTAACGTCGTCCTATCGGTTCGGGCAGGCTTCGATGCTGGCGCCCTATGACTACACGACCATGCTGTTTGCCATCGTCATCGGCTATGTCTGGTTTGACGAGTTGCCCACGCTTGCGATCCTGCTGGGTGCGGCGCTGGTGATCGCGGGCAATGTGGTCGTCATCTGGCGCGAACACCAACTGGGCCTGGAACGTGGCAAGGCACGTTCGGTCACGGACCCCAAAGCCTGACTTTACCTTTCGAAAACTTCGCCTAGGTTGGGCCGGGCAATCAAAGAGGTGCCCAGATGAGCGACGCGCAGGTTCACAAGGAAAAGATGCAGAAGGTGCAGGCCCAGCACCGCAAAAAGGTCTCCGAGGCGGTCGATCCCGGTCGCGGTCTGATTCTGATCAATACCGGCAAGGGAAAGGGCAAATCCTCGGCGGCGTTCGGGGTTGTCATCCGGGCGCTGGGATGGGGTCAGAAGGTCGCCGTGGTCCAGTTCATCAAGGGCAAGTGGAAAACCGGAGAGCGGCGCTTTTTTGAAGAGCGTGATCTCGTGACCTGGCACACGATGGGCGAAGGTTTTACCTGGGATACGCAGGACCGAGAGCGTGACATCGCCGCTGCAAACGCGGCTTTCGACAAGGCGCGTGCACTGATGTCCAGCGGCGACTACGATCTGGTGGTGCTGGACGAGATCAACATTGCGCTGCGCTACGAATACTTGTCGGTTGATCAGGTGATCGACGGCTTGAACGCGCGTTCGGACAAGACCAGCGTTTTCCTGACAGGCCGCGACGCGCCCCCGGCCTTGCGCGACTATGCTGACCTGGTGACCGAAATGACCGAAGAAAAACACCCCTTCCAGGCCGGTATCAAAGCCCAGCGTGGTGTGGATTTCTAACCGGAGGGGCGAATCGCGTCGAGGATCACGATCAACAGCCGATGACGCGCTGGCCGTTAAGTAGCAACTGTGCCAGAATCAGAAAGCAGCTATCGCTGCTTTCTGGCCGTTCTGAATAGCAGTAGGAAGACGAAGATTGATCCGATTGAGGTTGTTACGATGCCGACGGGCAGTTCTTGTGGAGCGAGGAGCAGTCGGC
>NZ_JBQFQX010000011.1:0-141285 GCF_056537105.1 Ruegeria sp. CH11 | reverse complement strand
TCATCGCCGAACCAATGATACCAAACGCATGTTCAATACCATGCATCTGCAATACCTTAACAAAGGCCTCTTCCGTCGTCATTCTCATCTGAGCGTTTCCTTCTATGGGACGCTAAAGCGTTGGTAAATTACAGTATTTCGTCTCTGAGGTAGTAACCGACATAGGCCATACGCTGACCCAAACGGCGAAACGGTGTCAGGATGCCGTGGCTTGGCAGCGGCGAGGTGAAGATCGGCAGCTCGAACGCCTTATCCTTCTGGCCAGCGACAAGTTGCGCCATGCGACGCCCAGCCTGGGCCGAATACATCACGCCATTGCCGCCATATCCCATGGCATAGAACACGCGTTGATCCGGATCCGGTTGGAAAATGCGCGGCATCATGTCATGGCTGACATCGACCCAACCCCACCAGGAGTAATCGAGGTTGATATCCTCCAGTGCCGGGAACTTCCGCGTCAGGCCTTTTTTCAACAGCGCCAGATGCTTGTCATTCTCGGCGTCGCGCCCGGTGACCGCGCTGCGGCTGCCGATCTGCATCCGGTTATCCGGCAGCAGGCGATAGTAATGCCGTAACGTGCGTGTGTCGGTTAGCGGTGACTTGGTCTGGATACCACATTCGTCCAGTTCTGCCTGCGTCAAGGGCCGCGTGACCATTGAATTTGACAGAATCGGCATCAGGCGGTGCTTGGTTCGATTATTCAGCCCCGGCGGCGTGTAACCAGCTGTTGCCAGAGCAACAGACTTGGCCCGAACGATACCGCCCGGCGTGCGCAGATGGTGGACGCCGCCTTTAGTTTCCCATCCCATGACGGGGCTGCCTGTATGCACTTTTGCACCCAACCGACGCGCCATGTTGACATAGCCAAAGGCAAGTTTGCCAGCATGAATGCAGGTCCCGTCAGGTTCCCACATGGCTCCGGTTGCCTCCATGTCGCGCACATGGCTTTCGTGCAACTCGTCGCGAGAGATAATGCGCGAGCCATATCCGAACACATCGTTCAGCAGCTTGCTCTCTTTCTTCAAGGACGGCATGACCTTTTCCCGATGGGCAATATAGTAGTGCCCACCGGTTTGCGGATCGCAGTCAATGTCATCCGAAGCAATCAGATCGTTGAACAGTTCGAACGCCTCGGTGACCTCGGCGTGCATCCCCTTAGCTACATCCGTTCCCCAACGCTGAATCCATTGCGATCGCTTCAGCCGTCCGGAAGATATCTGCGCCTGCCCGCCGTTGCGGGTTGAACAGCCCCAGGCCACGGTGTTGGCCTCGAGGACAACGGCCTGAATGCCGTGTTCCTTGGCAAGGTGAATGGCGGTCGACAGACCCGTGTAGCCCGAGCCGATGACAACGACGTCTGCGTCCATGTCGCTGGATACAGGGCCATCATCGGCCGGAGGGGTTCCGGCGGTTCCAATCCAATAAGTTGGTGCGTGATCACGATTGTGACCCGGACCCGCATCGATGATCGGGTCGTATTTTGGATCGTAACTGGTTTTGGGCCAGTGACGCGGGATACTGTTATCCACCATTCCAGTGTTCTCCGAGGCTGCGCGCAGGGCGGCGGATCAGGCTTTGAACATCGGGCGCGTTTTGCGAAGCGCCTGTTTCACGACGATTTTTCCGTCACGAACGGTGAACAGATCGGCGCCTTCGGCCTCGATCCGCATGCCGTCGGCATCGGTGCCGGAAAAGGTCCATTCCGACACGGCACGGTCACCGTGAACGAAATGGCTGTGATGATCCCAATGCGCGTCTTTCATGCCGGCCCAGACGCCCGAGAATGCGGCCGCTATGGCCTCGGCACCTTCGACCTTGTTGCCGTATTTCTCGTCTCCGGCGACGGTATAAAATACGCAGTCATCGGCGAAATGGGTCATCACGCCGTCAATATCGTGACGGTTGAACGCGTCGAACGTATCCGCCAGGTCCTGCGCGGTGAGGGTGTTGGTCATAGTCTTGTCTTTCGTGGTTGTTTAGGTGGTTTTACCGTCGTCCCGGTATGGAACGACAAGCGTGGGGATATCCGCACGGCGCAGCACTCGCTTGGCGACCGTGCCAAGGAACGTGTGCGAGAACCCGTGGTCATGAGCGCCCAGAACAATCAGGTCGCAATTCAGTTCATGCGCGCGTCGCAAGATCACTTCGGCGGGGTATCCGTCGATGATCTCAATCGTTTCGATCTGATCCTGGATACCGCGATCAGCCTCGGGCAGAGCTGCCCAGAATGCCTTTTGCCGTTCGGTCAACACCGCCTTGACGTGGTCATGGCGCGCCTTCAAGGTCTCGGCCCGCGAGCCCGTATCTTGCATGAACATTCGCAAGGTGATCAACGCATCGTCGCTAAGGGGCTCGGACACGTGCAAAACATGCAGCTTTGCCCCTGTTGACGCGGCCAGGCTGGCCGCGTGCATTAGGGCGTAGGTGGAATTTCGCGACAGGTCTGTCGCGAAAAGGATCTGCGTAATTGTTTGTTTCATGGTTTCAGTTCCTTATTCCGTTCGATCGCGCCTAGTAGCCAAACACACGCGGCAGCCAGAGCGAGATCTCGGGGAAGAACGCGATGATGAAGATCGCAACCGTGTTGATGAAGGCAAACGGCAGGGCGCGTAGCGAGATCTCTTCGATCGAGATCTTCGAAATCCCCGACGCGATGAACAGGTTTTCACCCAGCGGAGGTGTCTGGAACCCGATGCCCAGCGTACAGACCATGACCACACCAAAGTGGATCGGATCAATGCCCACGCTATAGGCCACCGGCAGCATCACCGGAACCAGGATCAGGATCGTTGCCAGTGTTTCCATGAACATGCCGACGAACAGCAGGAACAGAATCACGAGTGTCCAGATCACATAGATATTGTCAGTGAAGGACAACATACCCTGAGCAATCACCGCCGGCACCTGGTTTTCGACCAAAAGCCGCCCGAACACCGTTGCGGTGAACATGATCAGCAGAACCCGACCAGTCAGCCAGGTGGTGGTTTCAAGTGCGCCGAACAGACTGCTCCACGATAGCTCCCGATAAATGAACGCGCCAACGATCAGTGTGTAAAAGATCGCAACGATCGCCGCTTCGGTCGGTGTGAAATAGCCCGAATAGATACCACCCAGGATCACCACCGGAGCCATCAGCGCCCAGAAGCCGCGATACATTTCGCACCACATATGGCGAGCTGACCAGCCATCTGTACTGCCTGTGTAGTTGTTCTTTTTCGCAAGAACATAGTTCATCAGCAGAAGACTGCCTGCGATCAGGAAGGCGGGCATAAATCCGGCTATGAAGAGTTTCGGGATCGAAACGGTCTGGAACTGGCCGAACTCCTCCACCGCCTCGGGTGGGGGCGGCATACCCAATGCGGCGATGCCAAAAATGATCAGCGGGATCGAAGGCGGGATAACGATGCCCAGACCGCCCGATGAGGCAGTTATCGCCGACGCGAAGCCTTTTGAATAGCCTCGATCGATCATGGCCGGAATCATCAGCATGCCAACGGCGGCGGTAGTTGCCGGGCCAGAGCCCGAGATCGCACCAAAGAACAGACACGCCATGACGGTTGCAGCGGACATACCGCCGGTAAACGGACCAGCAAAGCTTTCGGCGACATTGATAAGCCGTCGCGACAGCCCCGATGCCTCCATCAGCGCACCAGCCAGGATAAAGGCGGGCAACGCCATCAGCGGGAAGGACCCGACCGACGTAAAGGCGATCTGCACGAATTTGATCGGGTTTTCACCCAGATATAGGAAGGTGATCAGAGTCGAGACGCCAAGCGCCACGGTGATCGGAGCACCGATGAACAGCAGAAAGAGAAATCCGCCAAACAGCAGTGGGATAATTTCAGCACCCATTACTTTTCTCCCTCAGAGCTGGACGTGTCATCGCTATGGCTATGGCTGTGACTTTCGGCTTCGGCTTTAACAGCATCGAGATCGATCGCATCCGGGTCGACCATCTCTTCATCCAGCACAAGCTTTCGGTAGTTCACCTGGATCACCCGGATCGTCATCAAAGTGAAGGCGATAGGCAGGACGATATAGACCCAGCTCAGGTGGAATCCGAGAGTCTGCGACGACTGGAACCGGTTCATCTTGTTGAAGATGAAATCGATCGCCAAATAGACAAAAACGACGTTGAAGAAGATCCAAAAGAGATCCGCAAAGGCTTCGATATACTTGATCGCGCGCGGTGACAGGAACTTAAACTGGAACGTCACTCGGTTATGGGCGCCCATCTTCGCGGCATAACTGGCCCCAAAGAAGACGAACCAGACGAACATGTAGATCGACAGTTCTTCGACCCAGGAAAACGAGAACGCGAACAGAGTTCTCACAACGACCTGCAGAAACAACAAACAAACGAACAACGCCAGCAAAGTGCGACAGATATAGCTTTCGATGTTGTCTACAAATCCCCAAAATTTTGACATCTGACCCTCCCTTTTTGTAGGGGGGCACCCTCAGGCCCCCCCCTTTCTTTATCGACCTTTTTTGGTCTTAGCTCATTGAGAAACCGGTTCACGACCGATTTCGGCCAGCACGGCGTTCAGCTTTTCGACGCCGCCGATGCTTTCATAGAACTTCGGCCACACGGCTGTGGTCGCCAGCTCAATGAACTCGGCCTCGTCGTTCTCAGGGTCAATGATTTCCATGCCTTTTTCGATCAGGATCTCTTTGATCTCAGCTTCTTTCGCGCGCAGGAAGTCAGCAGATGCCTGGGTCGCGGCTTTGCCAGCCTCAAGCACGATTTCCTGATCCTCGGGGGACAGTTCCTGGAACACCTGCTCAGAGATGATGAGCGGCTCGATCGAGAAAATGTAACGGATATTCGTCACATACTTCTGAACTTCGTAGAACTTCATCGCGTTAATGGTGGTGTAAGGGTTGTCCTGACCATCAACAACTTTGGTCTGCAGACCGGCAAAAGTTTCCGACCATGCCATCGGTGTCGGGCTGATACCCCAGGATTTGTAGGTGTCGATCATGATCTCGTTTTTGGGAACACGAATGACCAGACCTTCAAGATCTGCAACCGACTTGACCGGTTTTTTCGAGTTGGTCAGGCGACGGAAACCCGTGTAGGTCCAAGCAATGATGCGAACACCGGCGTCATTGATTGTGTTCTCGGTCAGTTCCTGACCAATGGGGCCCTGGGTCAGTTTCTCGGCATCCTCAAGACTGAGGATAACATAAGGCAGGGTGAACACGCCGACGGTCGGCGAGAAAGGCGTGATGTTGTTGATCGCCAGCAGCGACATGTCGAGCGTGCCGATCGCCGCGTCGTTAACGGTATCCTGCTCGGATCCAAGCTGACCGTTCAGGAAAAGAGTTGCGGTATGTTTGCCGCCCGACAGTTCTTCGAGGGCGGCCTTGAAGCCCAGACCTGTGGCCTCTTGGCTGGAGCCTCCGCTATCGCCGACTGCGATTTTGAAGTTCTTGGCTTCAGCCGCGCCTGCGACCATCAGCGCAGCAGTGGACATCGCAGCGGCAAAGGTGCCGAGCTTGGTAACAAATGACATGGATTTCCTCCCATTTCTCAGTTTTCAAGGTGCGCGACGACCTGGGGAGAGTGGCCAGTCCGATTCTGCCTCGATCTCGCGAATCTAACTTGCGGCAAACGTTTCTTCGTTGTTAAACTTTGCGCGAAAGGTTTCACAGGTATCGAACATGAAACACGACAAGCTTGCAACCCGAATAGGAGATGCCGACATCCGCCTGCTGCGGATCTTCAAAACCGTTGTCGAAAGCGGAGGTCTTTCGGCAGCTGAAGTTGAGCTGAACATCGGCAAGTCAACGATCTCAAAGCACCTTTCCGATCTGGAATTTCGGCTTGATCTCAAACTGTGCAATCGCGGCCCATCGGGGTTTTCGCTGACCGAAGACGGCCAGAAAGTGCTGCTTGCGGCCGAAGACCTGCTGATTTCAGTTTCGCAGTTCCGGACTGAAGTAAATGAAATCAAACAACAAATGGCAGGAAGCATTCGCGTCGCGCTTTTTGACCAATGCACGTCGAACCCCGAAGCCCGGCTTGCCCGAGCGATCCACAAATTCAACGAGGCCGCGCCTGCGGTACAGATTGAACTGTCACAGGAACCGCCCAATGTGATCGAGACGATGGTCATCAGCGGACATCTGGACGTCGGAATCATCGCGTTGCACAGGCCGTCGGCAAGCCTTCATTATGCGCCGCTCTATGGCGAGAACATGTATTTGTACTGCGGCGAAGAGCACCCGTTGTTTCGCCAATCAACCGGCGATTTTGCGCCGAACGACTTGCAAGAGTTCAACTATGCGGGTCTCAGCGTGAATTCTCCGAACCTCATTGTCGGTCAGCAACTGGGGTTTCGGCGCGCTGCCAAGGTCCAAAGCGAACAAGCCCTGGCAATCCTTATTCTGTCTGGCCGCTATCTGGGCTTCCTTCCCGATCACCTTGCGCATGAATTTGTCAATCAGGGGCTGATGAAGAAGGTGCTGCCCGAAGACATACAATATCGAACCCGGTTTGCGGCGGTGACAAGAAAGCAACCCGCGCCGACCCGCGTTGCGAAGTTGTTTCTGAATGTACTGCTCAGGGAACACGGCTGCGACAAGGTCGAACAGACAGGTTGACCGCACAATCCCTTTTAAGCTGGCTTGACCTCAAGGACTCAAAGGCGGAACCGTGTCAAAGCGCGCGCGGGTTTGGTTGGCAAAGGCGACCAATGACAGCATCACCGGAACCTCGACCAATACGCCGACAACCGTCGCCAGGGCAGCACCCGAGTGCAAGCCAAACAGGCTGATTGCCACGGCCACGGCCAGTTCGAAAAAGTTCGAGGTACCGATCATCGCGCAGGGGGCAGCGATGCGATGAGGGACTTTCAGCGCATAGGCCGCCCCGTAGGCTAGCGCAAAGATGCCATAGCTTTGAATGAGAATTGGCACCGCGATCAGCACAATGACCAGCGGTTTGGCGATGATGGTTTCGCCCTGAAGCCCGAACAGGATCACAACGGTTGCGATCAATCCAACGACAGACCAGGGTTTCACCCTTGCCGAGAATGCATCGATTGCCTGTTGCGAACCCAGTCGGCGTCGGGTGAGCAGTCCGGCGATCAGCGGCAATACGACATAAAGCACTGTCGCCATAACCAGCGTCTGCCACGGTACCGAAATCTCGGTGACCCCCAGCAGGAACGCAACGATGGGCGCAAAGGCCACGACCATGATCAGATCGTTCACAGAGACCTGGACCAGTGTGTAGGTTGCGGCGCCTTTGGTCAGTTGCGACCAGACAAAGACCATGGCCGTACACGGGGCCGCGCCTAGCAGGATCAGGCCAGCAGTGTATTGCGCGGCATCTTCGGGCTTAATCCACGGCGCGAACACATGCTCGAAAAACAGCACCGCCAAAAGCGCCATGGTAAAGGGTTTGATCAGCCAGTTCACCACCAGCGTCACAATCAACCCTTTTGGCTGTCGCGCCACGCCAGCCACCGCGCCGAAATCCACACTGACCATCATGGGATAAACCATCGCCCAAATCAGCAACGCGACGACAATGTTGACGCTGGCGAACTCAGCTGATGCGACTATCCCAACCAGCCCGGGCGCAGCCAGGCCGATCAGTACGCCGCCTATCATGGCGAGTGCGACCCAGACCGCCAGATAACGTTCGAAAATGCTCATGAATATGCCTCGACATCCTGCGCGTTCAACTTGCCCGATATGAGCGCCGCCAGCGCGACCATTCCCGATGCGGTTCCAAGCACCAACGCCAACCCACCTAGCTGGTAGGTCAGTCCGGACAGAACCGTGCCCAAGAGACGACCGCTCGCGTTGGCCATGTAGTAGAAGCCGACATCCATCGTCACGCGCTCGGATTTCGTGAAAGCCAGGATCAGATAGGAATGCAGAGCAGAGTTCACCGCGAAGATTGCTCCGAACACCAGCAGGCCCAAAACCAGCGTAACGGTCAACCAAGTCTGGGGGCCCGACGACAGCAGTACCGCTAAAGTCAACGCCGCAGGGATACAGAACAAAGCCGCGGCCCAGTTCCGGGCAGCTTGGATCAGTTCACCCTCGCTGCGCTGAGACGCGCGCAGGATTTTCGGCGCGTTCGCCTGAACCGCGCCGTAGAGGATCACCCAGATAGCCATGAACGTTCCGATCATGAAGAACGCCGCGCGATTGCCGGCTTCGGTGCCGTCCGACAGGACCGCGTAGAAATAGACCGGGATACCGACAACAAACCACACGTCCCGCGCGCCAAACAGGAAGACACGTGCTGCTGACAGCCAGTTCACATTGGCGGATTTCGAGAAGACTTCGGAGAACTTCGCGCCTTTGCGCCCCTTGGGCAGACCCGGTGGCATGGACAGCATGACGGCAACAAGGATCAATGCCAAAACGACGGCCATGACCAAAACGGCCCACGTGAAGCCCAGCGTCGCCAACAGGGCCGCGCCGAGCAGGAACCCCAGCCCCTTCACCGCGTTTTTAGAACCGGTCAATATAGCAACCCAACGGAACAATCCGCCACCCTCGGCCGGGGCCAACAATTTGACAGCAGATTTCGAGGACATCTTGGCCAAATCTTTGGCCACGCCGCTGGCGCCCTGCACAAGCATGACAAAGGCGACAGAAGCACCAACTGCCCAGTTCGGGTCCAGTTGCGTCAGCGCAAGCAGGGCGACAACTTGCAATCCCAGCCCGGCATAGAGCGTCGAGGTCAGCCCGAACCGGGCTGCGATCCAGCCTGCCGCGAGGTTGGTTACCATACCGGCGATTTCGTACAGTACAAAAAGATAGGCCAGCTGCACCGGCGAGAACCCCAAGGTATGAAAGTGCAGCAGCACCAGCATCCGCAAGGCTCCGTCGGTCAACATAAAGGCCCAATAGGCTGCTGTGACTGCGATATAGGCCGACAGGCCTTCGGGCCTTTGTGTCACAGTGAGTCCCCGACCATCTGCGCGACGTCCGCCAGACGATGCGCATAGCCCATCTCGTTGTCGTACCACGCATAGATCTTCACCTGAGTGCCGTTCACCACCATGGTCGAGGGCGCGTCGATAATCGAAGACCGTTCGTCATTGGTGTAATCGGTCGAAACCAGCGGGCGGGTCTCGTAACCCAGTATGCCGTTCAGCTCCCCTTCGGCTGCGGATTTGAAGAAGGCGTTGACCTCTTCGGCTGACGTTTCCCGCTCGACCTCAAACACGCAGTCAGTCAGCGACGCGTTCAGCAGCGGCACGCGCACCGCATGGCCGTTCAAGCGCCCTTTGAGTTCCGGGTAGATCAATGTGATCGCCGTGGCCGAACCGGTTGTGGTCGGGATCAGCGAATTCAACGCCGAGCGCGCGCGGCGCAGATCCTTGGCCGGTCGATCTACAATTGTCTGCGTGTTGGTCACATCGTGGATCGTGGTCATCGAACCGTGACGGATGCCGAGGTTTTCATGGATCACCTTGACCACCGGGGCCAGACAATTGGTCGTGCACGAGGCTGCGGTCACGATGTGGTGCTTGGCAGGATCATAGGTGTCTTCGTTGACGCCCATGACGATATTCGCGGTCGGACCGTCTTTGACCGGAGCCGACACTACTACCTTTTTCACCCCAGCATCAAAATAGGGGGCCAGCTTGGCCTCGGTCTTGAAGACGCCGGTGCAATCGATCACCACGTCGACACCGTCCAACGGCAGCGCGCCGATGTCCTGGGTACCGACGAAGGGCAAACGCGTACCGTCGATGGTAACGCTGTCGGCGTCATGTTCGAAACGGGCGTCCCAGCGCCCATGCACGGTGTCGAACTCGAACAGATGCGCGTGCATCTCTGGGTCTCCGACCGCGTCGTTGATCCAGGCGATCTCGGCGCCTTTGTCCAGCAGCGGTTTCAGCGCCAGCTTCCCCATCCGGCCCAGACCGTTCAAAGCGTAGGTTGTCATCTTGTGTCCTCGGGTGTCGATCTGCCGATCTCATCGACGGCAGTTTGCAAAGCGATCCGGTCGAGGCTTTCAACCGGTAAAGACGAAAACGCCTGAATCCGGCGCTTGAGTGCGCCATAGGCGTTCTGGAAGGCCAGGCTTCTTTCGGCATCCGTGCCCTCGGCCTTGACGGGATCAGTCATGCCCCAATGGCCGCTGATCGGCTGACCTTCCCATGCCGGACACTCTTCGTTTGCGGCCTTGTTGCAGACAGTGAATACAAAATCCAAGTCCGGCGCGTCGGGGCCCGAAAACTCAGCAACGTTCTTTGAGCGCAGAACCGACGTGTCATGTCCCTTGTCTCGCAGAACTTGCACAGCAAAGGGATTCAATGCGGAAAACGGCATCGTCCCCGCCGAATATACGTTGAACCGATCACCAGCGATATCTCGCAGCAGCGACTCGGCAAATATGGAACGCGCGGAATTTCCGACGCAGATGAACAACACGTTGAATTTCCGATCCGTCATGGCGTCTTTTCCTTGAGTCTGAGGCATGCAGAGATCAGGGCGGCCACGGCAGCAATCGTTCAGCAGAAAGCCGAGCATTTGCTGCACATTCTCCAACTCGGCCGAATAGAGCAGTGAGGTTCCCGAACGCTCTTGCGAGACCAGTCCGGACTGTTGCAGCGCGTTCAGGTAGTTCGACAATGTACTGGGTTTGATGTCGAGCGCGGCAGAAAGATCGCCCGCCGCAACGCGGTCGGGAAAGCGGCGCATGAGCATTCTGAACACCTCAAGGCGTTGCGGATGTCCAAGCGTGGAGAGCTGATTCGAGATTTCTGTTTCCATATTTCATGGATTATTGAAATATCTTGTACTGTTCAACTCTCGATTTGCAGATCGAGCGCCAATTTAGCAGGGGAATTTACGTCAAGCGGCGCCGTCCATCTGGCAAGCCGACCAATAGGTTTCCGCGAAATTTTGCGGCCCTTCCACCCGCAATTTGTCTTTGAATGAATATACTTGGGGGAATACGCTATCCAGCATGCAAGAGCCGCTGGTCATGCCGCCCTTGCCTTGAGCTCACCCCCTGTCTCAGAACCAAGGGATTTTCATTTCTGGCGACTGCATCCGCAAAGCGAAAACGGACCAAGCCTTGGGCCTGGTCCGTTTCCGTTTCTGTTTTCGCTTTAAGCGTGATTTAGCGGATTTCACCCATGCAGAGATACTTCATCTCCAGAAAATCCTCGGTTCCGTATTTCGAACCTTCGCGACCCAGGCCGGACTGCTTGACGCCACCAAATGGGGCTACCTCGGTCGAAATCAGACCGGTGTTGACGCCGACCATGCCCGATTCCAACGCCTCGGCCACACGCCAGACCCGCGCCAGATCGCGGCTGTAGAAATAGGACGCCAAACCGAATTCGGTGTCATTGGCCATGGCAATTACGTCATCTTCGTTCTCGAATTTGAACAGCGGCGCGACCGGGCCAAATGTTTCATCCCTGGCGACGACCATTTCGGTGGTCACGTCGGTCAGAACAGTGGGTTCGAAGAAGGAACCGCCCAGCTCGGAACGCTTGCCACCCAAAGTGACGGTTGCGCCTTTCGAGACAGCATCCGAGATATGTTCTTCGACCTTTGCAACAGCAGCGTCATTGATCAGCGGGCCGGTTGTGATGCCGTCGCCAAACCCGTTGCCTACGTTCAGGTCCTTGGTCTTTTCGGCCAGCTTCGACGCAAATTCATCATAGACACCCGCTTGCACGTAGATGCGGTTGGCGCAGACGCAGGTCTGGCCGTTGTTACGGAACTTGGCGATCATCGCGCCATCAACCGCGGCGTCCACATCTGCGTCATCGAAAACGATGAACGGTGCATTGCCGCCCAGTTCCAGCGACATCTTCTTGATGGTGCCTGCCGCCTGACGCATCAGGATCTGGCCCACGCGGGTCGAACCAGTGAAGGTGATCTTGGCAACCTTGTCGTTGGTGCACAGCTCATTGCCGACGCCCGAACTGTCGGTGCCCGGGATCACATTGAACACACCCGCCGGAATTCCGGCGCGTTCTCCAAGAACCGCCATGGCCAGAGCCGACAGAGGCGTCAACGTCGCCGGGCGGGCCACAAATGTACAGCCAACAGCCAGCGCCGGACCGACCTTGCGGGCAATCATCGCATTGGGGAAGTTCCATGGCGTGATCGAACCGACGACACCCACGGGCTGCTTCAGCACCACAATGCGCTTGTCGCGCTGGTGGCCGGGAATGACATCGCCGTAGATACGCTTGGCCTCTTCCGAGAACCACTCGATGAAGGACGCGCCATACAGAATCTCTCCGCGCGCCTCGGGCCAGGGTTTGCCCATTTCGGCGGTCAGGATCGTGGCCAGGTCGTCGGCGTTCTCAACCATCAGGTCGAACCACTTTCGCAGGATTGCCCCACGCTCTTTGCCGGTCTGTGCCGCCCATTCCTTTTTTGCCGCATAAGCTGCGTCGATCGTGGCGGTGGTACCCTCAATGGTCACGTCCGCCACGTTGGCGATCAGGTCACCAGTGGCGGGGTTGAAAACGGGAAAGGTATCTTCGGCCTCGACCCATTCGCCATTGATATAGGCGCGGGTTTCCAGAAGGCTGGAATCCTTCAGGTCCAGCTTTGTCACTTTGGTATCCAGCATGTTCAGGCTCCTTTGGCAGCGTCGACCGAGGCTTCGAGGATATCCATCGCCTCGGCGAAAATCTCGTCTTGAACCGTCAGCGGTGCAAGGAAACGGATCACGTTCCCATATACGCCACATGTCAGCAGGATCAATCCTCGCTTGAGTGCCTCGGCGCGGACAGCATTTGCCAATTCCGGATTTGGGGCACTGCCATCGGCGGTGTTCAACTCGGCCGCGACCATGAAGCCGGGGCCGCGAATGTCGACGATTTCAGGCGTGCGGGCGCGGATCGATTCCAGGCGCTGTTTCAGACGCGAGCCCAGCTCATTGGCGCGTGCACATAGGTCTTCTTCTTCGATCACATCCATCACCGCGTGGGCGGCGGCGATACCAAGCGGGTTGCCCCCGTAGGTGCCACCCAGACCCCCCGGTTGTGCGGCGTCCATGAGTTCGGCGCGGCCAGTTACAGCCGCCAGCGGCAGACCGCCCGCCAGGCCCTTGGCCATAGTGGTGATATCGGCAGAGACGTCATAGGCCTCCATCGCAAACAGGTTACCGGTACGGGCAAAGCCGGTCTGCACTTCATCTGCGATCAGCACGATACCGTGCTCGTCGCACAAGGCGCGTAACCCGCGCATCAATTCGGCCGGTGCGGGATAGAAACCACCCTCTCCCTGAACCGGCTCGATGATTATTGCGGCCACGCGGCCTGGGTCCAGATCGGCCTTGAACAGCTTGGTCAGCGCGCCCAATGACTCTTCGGGCGAGGTGCCGTGCAATTCGACGGGAAACGGAACGTGATAGGTGTCGGGCATCATTGCGCCAAACCCCGCCTTGTATGGCTGTACCTTGCCGGTCAGCGACATTCCCATGAACGTCCGTCCGTGGAAAGCACCACCAAAGGCAACTACTGCTGGCCGTCCAGTGGCGGCGCGTGCAATTTTGACGGCGTTCTCGACCGCTTCGGCACCAGTGGTCACGAACACGGTTTTCTTGGCGAAATCGCCCGGAACCTTCTCGTTCAGACGCTCTGCCAGACGAATGTAGTTCTCATAAGGCAGGACCTGATGGCAGGTATGGGTGAAATTGGCGGCCTGCTTCTGCACGGCCTCCAGCACCTTTGGGTGGCAATGACCGGTGTTCACGACAGCGATGCCGGCAGCGAAATCGATATATCGCTTACCCTCGACATCCCACACCTCAGAGTTCTGGGCACGGTCGACATAGACCTGCGTCTGCATTCCAACACCCTGAGAAATCGAGTTATTGCGGCGTTCAGCAATCTGAGCGTTCAGCATCTTGCGTCCTTTCCGGTTCCAGGGCCACAGCCCCTTTGGTTTGATCGCGCGACTATAGCCCCGCTCCTTTTGGACGAAAGCCTGTTTCTTGTGAATCATAAGTCGTTGATTTACCGTCCGCGAACTCATCAAGTGATGCGGATATTGAACATGAAGAACACCGATGAAGATGATCTGACTCTTGGGTTGCGCCTGCGCGCTTTGCGCGAACGGGCGGGTCTGTCGCAACGCGCTCTGGCCAAGAAATCGGAGGTGCCAAACTCGACAATTTCGCTGATTGAATCCGGCAAGATGAACCCCTCGGTTGGCGCTTTGCGGCGCATTCTGCAAGGCATACCGATCAGTTTGTCCGAATTCTTTTCCTTCAAGATCGAAGCCGAGCAGACCGTGTTCTATGCAGCCGAGGACCTGACCGAGATCGGCAAGGGCGGATTGTCTCTGCGGCAAGTCGGATCAAACCTCTTTGGTCGCGCGCTGATGATCCTTGAGGAAACCTATGATTTAGGCGCCGACACCGGGCGCGTGATGTATGGCCATGAGGCCGAAGAAGGCGGCATTGTCATCTCGGGCCGGGTCGAGGTGACGGTTGGCGATCAACGCAAGGTGCTGGGCCCCGGAGACGCCTATTACTTTGATAGCCGCACGCCGCACCGTTTCCGGCAAGTCGGCCCCGAGAAATGCCGGATCGTCAGCGCTTGTACGCCACCGACATTCTAGGGCCGGGACCCGCCATTTTCGCACTGATATTTTTGGTCAAAGAATTAAAAACGCATACATTTCCACTCCACTTTCAGGCTGTGGGGCGCTAAATCTGGCATTTTATTTATGTTTTTAGCGTATTTGTGGCGACTCAAAAGATTGCTTGCGCAGAAAACCTCTTCTGATTAAATTTGATCAAAACTTGAGAATCTCGATGCACGCAACCTCTTACTACGCCGCAACGGCTCGCGATACTGCGGGCTTTGCGCAATTGTCGGAAAACCTTGACCTCGACGTCGCCATCATCGGTGGCGGATTCAGCGGGATCGCGACCGCAATTGAACTTGCCGAGCGCGGCAAGAGCGTCGCTGTACTTGAGGCAAAACAGATCGGCTGGGGCGCAACCGGGCGCAATGGCGGGCAGGTTACCGGCAGTCTTTCTGGTGATGCCGCCATGGCGCGCGAGTTCCGTCGTTCCGTGGGTGAGCAGGCCGAAGATCTGGTCTGGCAAACGCGCTGGCGTGGCCATGACATTATCAGGAACCGTATCGAAAAATACGGTATCGACTGCGATTTGCGTTTCGGCCACTTGCAAACCGCGATGAAGCCCAGCCATTTGGACGAGTTGAAAGCACTCTATGAAGAGGGTGTCCGACGCGGCATGGGCGATATGCTTGAGCTGGTCGAAGACAAAGACATCCCCAAATATCTGGAAACCGATATCTACTGCGGCGGTCTGCTGAACCGGCGCAACATGCATGTCCACTCGATGGATCTGTGTGTGGGCGTGGCGCGGGCCGCCGAATCTCTGGGCGCGCGCGTGTTCGAGAATTCGCAGGCGCTCAAGATCATCCACGGGCCGCGCCCCACGGTGGTTACCGAACATGGCCGCGTTACCGCCGACAAGGTTCTGATCGCCGGGAACGCCTATCACTTCCTCGAACAGAAAAAGCTGGCCGGAAAGCTGTTTCCGGCATC
The DNA here is from genome assembly GCF_056537105.1 of Ruegeria sp. CH11. Taxonomy (NCBI): domain Bacteria; kingdom Pseudomonadati; phylum Pseudomonadota; class Alphaproteobacteria; order Rhodobacterales; family Roseobacteraceae; genus Ruegeria; species Ruegeria sp. CH11. The sequence goes on along the minus strand of NZ_JBQFQX010000011.1, from coordinate 125,745 downwards.
GCTGGCCAATATGGCTACCGTCAAGCTGGGCGAGGAAGTCGCGCGTCAGATCAACCCGCACAATCTGGCGGTCTACGATAACCGTTTCATTCTAGACTACTATCGCTGCACCGCCGATCACCGTCTGATGTTCGGTGGCGGCACCAACTACTCCGGTCGCGACAGCAAGGACATCGCGGCAGAACTGCGCCCGGCGATGGAACGTACTTTCCCGCGCCTGAAGGGGACTGAAATCGAGTTCAGTTGGGCCGGCATCGACGGCGTCATTCTCAACCGCATCCCGCAGGTCGGCAAGATCAGCAACAACGTCTTTTATGTTCAGGGCTATTCGGGTCACGGCATCGCCCTGACCCATATCATGGGTGAGATCATGGCCGAGGCGATAACCGGCGATATGACCGACTTTCTGGTGTACGAAAACGTTCGCCACATGAAACTGCCTTTCACCCGCGCGTTTGGCAGTCAGGCGATTGCAGTCGGGATGATGTACTACAAACTCAAGGAAAAACTGCGCTGATCCGCAGAGGAGACTGAATGAATGTCTGAAATCAAATGTGTCTCGCCCATCAACGGGGAAGTCTATGCAACCCGCCAGACGATGACCAAGGACGAAGCCCAGGACCGCATCAAGCGCAGCAAAGCCGCAGGCAAGGCCTGGGCCGCCCGCCCGCTTGCCGAGCGTCGCGATCTGGTGGTCAAGGCGATGCAACAATTGGCCACCCATCGTGATGTGGCCGCTGAAGAGATCGCCAAGATGATGGGCCGTCCAAAGGCGCAGTTCTTTGAATTCAACGGCTGTATCGAGCGCACGAACTACATGGCCGAGATTGCCGAGGACGCACTGAAGCCCATTATTGCGGAAGCAAGTGACAAGTTCGAACGCCGCATCGAGAAGGAACCGGTTGGCGTCGTTTTCATCGTCGCACCTTGGAACTATCCGTACCTCACGACGATTAACTCGTTGGCACCGGCGCTGATCGCCGGCAACTCGGTCATCATGAAGCACGCCGCGCAGACCTTGATCGTGGGCGAACGGATCGTTCAGGCGTTTGAAGAGGCCGGCTTCCCCGAGGATGTGTTGCAAAACGTGTTCCTCGATCACGCCACCACGTCGGAACTGATCGGCGAAGGCCATTTCGGCTTTGTCAATTTCACCGGCTCAGTCGGTGGCGGTCAGGCGATGGAACGTGCGGCTGCGGGCACCTTCACGGCGGTTGGCACGGAACTGGGCGGCAAGGACCCCGCCTATGTAATGGACGACGCCAACGTGGATGTCGCCGTTGCCACGCTGATGGATGGCGCATTCTTCAACGCCGGTCAGTGCTGCTGCGGTATCGAGCGCGTCTATGTCCACGAAAGCCTGTACGACGCATTTGTCGAAAAGGCCGTAGCCGAGGTGAACAAGCTAACGCTGGGCAATCCACTGCAAGACGGAACGACGATTGGCCCGATGGCCAATATCCGCTTTGCGCAGGAGGTACGCGAGCAGATCAGCGAAGCCATCGCCGACGGCGCCAAGGCCCTGATCGACCCGGCCAACTTTCCCGCCGACGACGGCGGTGCCTATCTGGCACCGCAGATCCTGGTCGAAGTGAACCATGACATGCGAGTGATGCGCGATGAAAGCTTTGGACCGGTGGTCGGCATCATGAAGGTCTCGTCGGATGATGAGGCCATCGCCTTGATGAATGACAGCGAGTTTGGCTTGACTGCAAGCCTATGGACCAACGATGCAGAACGCGCGGGCCGGATTGGCGCGCAGCTGGAAACCGGAACCGTTTTCATGAACCGATGTGACTACCTCGATCCGGCGATATGCTGGACCGGTTGCAAGAAAACCGGACGCGGCACGACGCTGTCGGTCCTGGGCTACACCGCGCTGACACGGCCGAAATCCTATCATCTGAAGAAGTCAATGTAGTCGTCACGAGGCAATCCATGTCGCCACCGTCAGCCCCAATTGGTCCGGCGCAAGATCGGGCTGCTTTATACAAAGGTCTCTGAAGAATGAGCACTCAAACCCTCACCAATGTCGACCGCTCGGGTCCGGCAGATGCCACAGAAATCGCGGCGGACAAGCTGATCTCGGGCACTGCGGCCACCCAGCTTTGGAACGCCTTTTCTGACAGCACCGGCCAGTTTCATGTGGGACAATGGTCCAGCCAAGCCTGCAAGCTGAGCGTCAGCTATGACGAGAACGAATTGTGCGTGATATTGGACGGCACCGTCAGGATCGAGACCCGAAACGGCGACAGCTGGACCTACAAGTCGGGCGATGCCTTTGTCATCCCCGCTGGGTTCATCGGCACCTGGGAATCGGTTACACCAGTGCGCAAGATCTACGCCGCCTTCGAGGCCAACTGATCTTGGCGGGGTGCCACCTCGCTTTTTGGCCAGTCTAAATACCTACCGCCTGTGCCCGTTACAGCGCACAGGCTTTTTTGTTGCGGGAACCACCAAACCTAGCCGCTGTCACCGCAGATCATAGTGTGTCTTCAGTTTCGAAATTCCATTTTTTCAAATCAAATTTCACATATTGAAATTATAGTCCGAGCGATTTACCTTCCAGTGTCATCACAATCCCTCGGTGCCCTGCAGTCGGAGAAGACCCTCGTGACATCCCCTGTCCAAGTCATTCTGGAAGACGAAATTGCGATCATCCTGACCAATAACCCCCCGGTAAATGCACTGTCTCACGCAGTGCGCGCAGGGCTTCAGGATGCGTTTGCGCAAATCCATTCGCAGCAAACCGCGAAAGCGATTGTAATCTGCTGCGAAGGCCGCAGTTTTTTTGCCGGGGCCGATATTCGAGAATTCGGCAAGCCGCCGCAGCAACCCTACTTGCCGGACCTGATTAACGAAATCGAAGCTTCGCCCATCCCCGTGATCGCGTCGATTCACGGCACCGCATTGGGCGGCGGGCTCGAGGTGGCATTAGGAGCGCATTACAGGGTGGCGGTGGAAAGCGCGCGCTTCGGCTTGCCCGAAGTGTCGTTGGGCCTGTTGCCCGGCGCTGGCGGCACTCAGCGCCTGACACGTATCGTCCCGGTCGAAGCGGCTATCGAAATGATAACCTCCGGCAAGATGATCGGAGCCGCAAAAGCGTTGAGCATGGGCCTGATCGACCACGTTTCCCAAGGCACGGATACGCGCAAAGCCGGAATTGAGATGGCTCGCGCGATATTGTCCGAAGGAAATGGCCCCCGCCCGATCAGCGCCTTATCTGCCCCTGCGGCAGCACCCGAAATATTCGACGCAGCGCGCGCGCAACTTGGAAAAAAGGCGCGTGGGCAGCTGGCTCCGCAGAGATGCGTGGATGCAATTCAGGCCGCGTGTGAGTTGCCGTTTGCCGAAGGTCTGGCCCGGGAACGCGCCCTGTTCATGGAATTGATGCAATCCGACCAGCGAGCGGCGCTGATCCATGCGTTCTTTTCTGAACGCACGGTCTCGAAACTGCCGGAAGTCGACGGCGTGACACCGCGCGACATTAACGCAATCGGCGTGATCGGCGGTGGCACAATGGGCGCAGGCATTGCCACCAACGCACTTTTGGCCGGGTTGCCTGTTACGCTGATCGAACGTGACGTCGAGGCAGTCGAGCGCGCCCGCGCAACCGTCTCGTCCCTTCTGGCAGGCGCGGTCAAGCGCGGCAAAATCAGCCAACAGGTCTATGACGAAATTCTGTCAGATCGCTTCCGCACCAGCGACAATTACGCCGATCTGGCCACGGAAGACCTGGTCATCGAAGCGGTCTTTGAAAGCATGGAGGTCAAGCAAGAGGTCTTTACCCAGCTGGATACCATCTGCAAACCCGGCGCCATATTGGCCTCAAATACCTCATATCTGGATCTGAACGCCATTGCCGCGATCACCAATCGCCCGCAGGACGTTATTGGCCTGCATTTCTTTTCCCCCGCCCACGTGATGCGCCTACTTGAGGTCGTGGTCGGCGATGCGACGGCACCGGACGTCACCGCAACGGCATTTGCCTTCGCAAAAACCTTGAAGAAAATCGCCGTGCGTGCCGGGGTTTGCGACGGGTTCATCGGCAACCGCATCCTGTCGCATTACAACAAGGCGATCTACCAAACGGTTCTGGCCGGTGCCAGCCCCTTTGACGTGGACACCGCTTTGACGGGGTTTGGTCTGGCGATGGGTCCCTTTGCGGTCAGCGATCTGGCCGGTCTGGACATCGGCTGGGCCAACCGCAAGCGACTGGCCCCCACCCGCGACCCGAATGAGGTCTATCCCGAGTTCATCGACCGCATTTGCGAGTTGGGCCGGTTCGGGCGCAAAACTGGTCGGGGGTTCTATGTCTATGACGAAGGCGCCAAAGCTGGCAGGCCCGACCCGGAAGTCGAGGATATCATCGCCGCTGAGCGTACCGAGAAAGGTATCCAGCCCCGCCAGATCGGCAAGGACGAGATAGTCGACCGCTATATGGCAGCCATGGTGAACGAAGCGGCCCGTATCGTTGAAGAAGGCATCGCTCTGAGGCCTCTGGATGTCGATGTCACACTGATGAATGGCTATGGCTATCCGCGCTGGCGCGGCGGGCCGATGCACTATGCAGACACGGTGGGACTGTCGAAAATCCTGGAAGATACGCGGCGTTTTCAGTCTGAGAACGAACGCTTCTGGCAACCCGCGCCGCTGCTGGAACAACTGGTGGCCGAGGGTCGGACCTTTGCCAACCTCAACAGTTAAGGAGAGATGCAGATGAAACAGGCCGTCATTGTTTCGACCGCGCGCACCGGATTGGCCAAATCCTATCGCGGCGCATTCAACAAGACCCATGGCGCGACCATCGGTGGACATGTCATCGAACATGCGGTCAAACGTGCCGGGATCGAAGCTGCCCTGATCGAAGACGCATTTGTCGGCTGCGGATATCCCGAAGGCTGGACCGGCTCAAATATCGCGCGTCAGTCGGTGATCCGAGCGGGTTTGCCGGTAAGCGTGTCGGCCGCAACAGTAAACCGGTTCTGCTCATCCGGTCTGCAATCAGTGGCCATGGCAGCGCATTCCATCGTAATGGAAGGGGCCCCGGCAGCGATCGGTGCAGGCGTGGAAAGCATCAGCCAGATGCCGCCAACCCGCCCCCCGCAGGCGCAGGAAAGCTGGATCGTTGAAAACAAACCTGAACTCTATCTGTCGATGATCGAAACGGCGGATATCGTGGCGGCTCGATATGGCATCAGCCGCGAAGCGCAGGACGAACTGGCATTCGAAAGCCAGAAGCGGACCGCCGCAGCCCAGACAGCGGGCAAGCTGGATGATGAGATTGTACCGATCAATGTGACTCAGGCATTCAAAGATCGTGAGACCGGAGAGGTCACCCGCAAAGAGGTGACCTTTGCCATGGATGACTGCAACCGCCCCAACACCACGCTTGAGGGGTTGGCAGGACTTGCCCCGGTACGTGGCGACGGTCATTTCGTGACCGCTGGCAACGCCTCGCAGCTTTCAGACGGGGCGGCGGCGCTGGTGCTGATGGACAGTGAACTGGCCGCCAGGGAAGGTGTCGAACCGCTTGGCGCGTTCAAGGGCTTTGTCGTCGCGGGATGCGAACCGGACGAGATGGGGATCGGTCCGGTCTTTGCCGTACCGCGCTTGCTGCAACGACACGGCCTGAAGGTCGATGATATCAACTTGTGGGAGCTGAATGAGGCGTTTGCATCTCAGGCGCTTTATTGTCGCGACCGTCTGGGGATCGACCCCGAGATTTGCAACGTCAACGGGGGCTCGATCTCCATCGGTCACCCGTTTGGCATGACCGGTGCGCGCATGACCGGGCATCTGATGCTTGAGGGTAAACGGCGGGGCGCGAAACTGGGCGTCGTCACCATGTGCATCGGCGGCGGCATGGGCGCAGCTGGTTTGTTCGAAATCTACTGAGGGCGTACCGGATGGACCTGAACCATACTGCTGAGGAACAGGCCTTTCGCGCCGAGGTGCGGGACTGGCTGAACAGCACCCTGCCCCGCGATCTTAGCGAGAAGGTGCGGCTGGGCAAACGATTGGGCAAGGCCGAATACGAACTGTGGCACCGCCTGCTGAATGAGCGCGGCTGGTTGGCACAAAACTGGCCGCGCCAGTATGGTGGCTGCGAATGGAATGCAGTTCAGCGGCAAATCTTCGAGGAAGAGGCCTGTCTGGCCCATGCACCACGCACCGTACCCTTTGGGCTCAACATGCTCGCGCCGGTTCTGCTTGCCTTCGGCACCGAGGAACAACGACAGCGGTTTATGCCCCGTATCCTGAACGGTCAGGATTGGTGGTGCCAGGGTTATTCCGAACCGGGCGCCGGGTCCGATCTGGCCTCGCTCAAAACCCGCGCGGTGCGCGATGGCGATTCATATGTCGTTAACGGCCAGAAAACCTGGACTACGCTCGGCCAGCACGCCGACTGGATCTTCTGCCTGGTAAGGACCGACCCAGATGCCAAGAAACAGGAAGGTATTTCCTTTCTGCTGATCGATATGAAGACGCCGGGCGTCACCGTTCGGCCCATCGTGCTGATCGATGGTGAGGCCGAGGTCAACGAAGTGTTCTTCGACAATGTCCGCGTTCCCGCGGAAAACCTCGTTGGCAAGGAAAACCAAGGCTGGACCTATGCCAAATACCTGCTGACCCACGAGCGCACGAATATCGCCGGGGTTGGCTTTTCCAACGCCGCGCTGGAAACCGTGAAACATGTTGCGGATCAGGTGCGGTCAGGCGGCAAACCTCTGTCCCGAAACCCGTTGTTCGCCGCGCGGATGGCTCAGGTCGAGATCGATCTGATGGCGATGGCCACGACCAACCTGCGGGTTGTCTCGGCAGCGGCGCAGGGACAGGCCCCGGGGCCGGAAAGCTCGATGCTGAAGGTCAAGGGAACCGTCATTCGGCAAGAGCTGACCGCGTTGCTGCGCCGAGCTATCGGACCGGATGCGATGCCGTTTCAAAGCGACTTCCTGAACGGCGGTGACAATGCCGAGGCCATGGGGCCGGAACACGCCGCAGCCGCCGCCCCGACCTATTTCAACATGCGCAAACTTTCGATCTTTGGTGGCTCGAACGAGGTGCAACGCACCATCATCGCCAAGTCCATTCTTGGGCTCTGAAAGGGGAACTTGCTAATGGATTTCAATCTGACCGAAGAACGCCGAATGTTGCGCGATACGCTAAGGCGGTTCTTGGCAGACAAATACAGCCATGACCATCGCCAGCAGGTGATTGCCTCGGGGCATGGATTCGATGCGGAGATCTTTTCAGACCTCGCCAATCTGGGCATTCTGAGCGCGCTATTCCCGGAAGATCAGGGCGGGTTCGGTGGCGCGGGGTTCGATCTTAGCGTCGTTTTTGAAGAGCTCGGCCGTGCCGGTGTGATCGAGCCGGTTCTGCCCGCGGTTCTGGCAGGCGGGCTGATTGCCGGGGATGGCCGCGCGGATTTGCTGGAACAGATCATTCAGGGCAGCCATATCGCCACGCTGGCTCTGACTGAACCCGCGTCGCGATATGACCTGAACCATGTTGAAACCACCGCGACGCAAGACAGCGGGACGCTGATCCTCAACGGTATCAAAACGCATGTGTTATTCGGTGCGCAGGCTCATTCATTGGTCGTATCGGCCCGCGAACGCGGAAGCGTCGCGGATGAAGACGGGATATCCCTGTTTTTGGTACCCGCTGACGCCAAAGGCGTCACACGTGTCGGTCACACCAATTTCGATGGTAATTCTGCGGCGACGGTGACCTTGGATAACGTGGTACTTCCCACCGGCGCGCGGCTACTCGTGGCAGGCGCGGCCCACGGCGCCATCGAGGCTGCCGTGGCCCGGGGCCTCTGCGCCATCTGCGCCGAGGCCCTTGGCGCGATGGAGACCATCAAGGCGCTGACGATCGATTACCTGAAAGAACGCAAGCAGTTCGGTGTTCCGATCGGCAAGTTCCAGGCCCTTCAGCACCGCATGGCGGATATGCTGATCGAAGTCGAACAGGCTCGTTCCGCGGTGATCAATCTGGCCGGTAATCTGGAGCAACCGCGCGCTTTGCGGGAACGCCATGTCAGCGCCGCAAAAAACCTGATCGGCAGGGTGGGCACTCTGGTGGCCGAGGAGAGCATCCAGATGCATGGCGGTATTGGCATGACCGATGAATACGCCCTTTCGTTTTTTGCCCGCAGGCTTGTCATGATTGATCACCTGTTCGGCGATGCTGATTACCATTTGGAACGATTTGTAAGTTTGCGACCAGAAACCGGATGGGATCGAAGAGCAGCATGGTGACCGACACCTCGGACAAACGATACGCAAACACACTGGCACGGGGCCTGACCATCTTGCGGGTGTTTCGGCCAACCGATGATGGGTTGGGCAATCTTGAGATCTCGGAACGGACCGGCATTCCCAGACCCACGGTTTCGCGGCTGACGTTCACCTTGTGCGCTTTGGGATATCTCAGCCACAAGCGTAAGCACGACAAATACCGGCTGGGCCCAGCTGCGCTGGCACTTGGGAACATTGCCGCCGCCGCATTTTCCTTTGTCGAGGTTGCCTCGCCCATCATGCAGGGATTTGCGGACGAAACCGGTACCCTGGCCGCGATCAGCATCCGCGACGACCATCGCATGCTGATGACCAAGGCCTGGCGCCCTGCTGACTCGCCGGCGATCTGGCTGGATGTGGGGTACCGCATGCCGCTGCCGACCTCTTCCAGCGGCAAGGCCTTTCTGGGGGCGCTGGACGATGCCGAGTTTCAGAAACTGGTCGAGAGCCCTTTGGGGATCGATGCCTCTGAGCGTTCGGAGCTGTCACGCGTCAGGTCACAGGCAAGGGATGACCTGTTGGCCAATGGCTTTACTCAGGCGCGCCGGTCCGAGAGATACTCGGACAAGATCAACGCCGCCGCAGTTCCCTATCGGCCCGCAGATCTGAGCGAACCTGTGTCGTTCCTGGCTGGCTCAGCCTCGGATCTGTTGACAGAAAAACGCATAGAAGAAGAGGTCGGACCCGCCCTGGCCCTGGCTGTATCGGAACTACGCCGGGTAACGGGTCAACATCCCGCCCTGGTCATGCGCGGCTGACGGTGTTTCGGGCGGTGCCATAGCGCAATATTGGCTTATTCCTCACCAGAACCTCTGAACGGGCGCAATCCGGTTTCATAAATTGTCGCGCAGGCTGAACCAAAGCATCGCGAGCACCAACAACGGTGAACGGAACATTGGTCCACCGGGGAAGGTTTTGGTCGGCACTTTCGCCATGATGTCAAAGCGTTCCGCTTGACCGGCGATCGCCTCGGCGGCGATTTGGCCCGATAATGTCCCCAGCGCGACCCCAGCCCCCGAGAAACCGGAAAGCGATAGGATGTTGCCATTGATCCGCTCGTAATGCGGCATGCGGTTCATGGTGATCCCCAAAGTACCGCCCCAGGCGTGGTCGATGCCAACACCTTTCAACTGCGGGAAAATCTCGGTCATCGGTTTACGCACCGCCGAGGCGATATCGGAGGGAAATTTGTAGCCATAGCTTTCGGTACCGCCGAATAACAGGCGATGATCGTCCGAGAACCGGAAATAATTGATCACGAATTTGCTGTCGGCGACCGCATAGTTATTGCGGATGATCTGTTCCTGCGCATCCGGGCTCATCGGTTCTGTGGACACAATGAAGTTGTTGATCGGCATGACCCGTTTGGCCACATGCTTGTGCATGTCGCCAAGGTAGCCATTGCAACCCATGACCACATAGCGCGCCGTTACGGTGCCACCTTCGGTCGTCACAAGCGCGGGATCACCTTCGTCGACCTTTGTAACTTTGGACTGCTCAAAAATACGAACGCCGGATTTCACCGCCAGACGGGCGAGTCCAAGCACCAGTTCGAACGGATTGACGTGCCCTGCGCCCATATCGAGCGTTCCGCCATAGTACGCCGGTGAGTTCACCAGATGGCGGCATTCTTCCTTGTCCAGCAGACGTATCTTATCATAGCCGTATTTGCTGGACATATGTTCGGCATATTCGATGTTGTGGACGTGATACCGCTCCCGATGGACGGTGTGGATCACACCGTCGTGGAATTCGGTCCGCACCTCAGGCAGCTTGGTCAGCGACCGCACAAGATCCACCGCTTGCGAACCGATATCCCACAGCTGATGTGCATGCGCGTCGCCAACCATGCCTTCAAGCTCGTCCTGATCGACTCGTTGGCCCATGCTGACCTGCCCGCCATTGCGACCCGACGCGCCAAAACCCACCCTTTGGGCGTCCAGCACCACCACATCATAACCGCGCAGAGCTAGATGATAGGCGGCCGACAGGCCGGTAAAGCCAGCCCCGATCACACAGACATCGCATTCCAGCGATCCCTGCGCCTTTGGGAACGGGGCGAGTGTTTCGGCAACGTCAGCATAGTACGAGTTCGGGTATTCGCCCTGACGGTCGTTTGCGGTCAGCAGGTCCATCGGATGCTCTCGGTTCAGGCGGCTTTGAAAATCCCGTCCGAGCGGATTTGCTCGAGACATTCGTCAAGCGACCTGCGGGCGCGCTCGATCAGCGTATCGATTTCGTCGCGGGTGATGACCAGCGGAGGCGAAATGATCATCCGATCCCCCACATGGCGCACGATGACGTTGTTGGCAAAGCACCGCTCGCGACAGATTAAGCCAACAGTTCCTGCATCCGCGACAAAAGTCGCGCGGGTTTCCTTGTTCGGCGTCAGCGCGATCGATCCCATCAGACCCTGGATACGCGCCTCGCCCACCAGCGGGTGATCAGCAAGGGCTTCCCACTTTTCCTTGAGATAAGGCGCGGCCACGTTCTGAACATGCTCAACCACCTTTTCTTCTTCAAGGATGCGCAGGTTTTCCAGAGCAACCGCGCAGGCCACGGGATGGCCGGAATAGGTATAGCCGTGATTGAACTCGGTGCCGTTGATGACTTCGGCCACCTTGTCCGTGACGATTGACGCGCCAATCGGCGCATAGCCCGAGCTAAGCCCCTTGGCCACCGTCATGATATCGGGCGTTATGCCCAGAGTTTGCGAGCCGAACCAGTTTCCGGTCCGTCCAAATCCGCAAATCACTTCATCCACGATCAGCAGAATATCGTATTTGTCACAGATCCGTTGGATTTCAGGCCAGTAGGTCGATGGCGGGATGATGACACCACCTGCACCCTGAATTGGCTCGCCGATGAAGGCCGCAACTTTCTCGGGGCCGAGTTCTAGTATTTTTTCTTCCAGCTGACGGGCACGTTCCAGCCCGAAATCCTCGGGCGACTGATCGCCGCCTTGCGCCCACCAGTTCGGCTCGTCAATGAATTCGATGCCCGGGATCGGCAACCCGCCCTGCCCGTGCATGCCTTTCATACCACCGAGCGAGGTGCCGCCGATGGTCGATCCGTGATAGGCGTTCCAGCGCGAGATGATCACGTCCCGCTCGGGCTGGCCTTTCTCGGCCCAATACGTACGCACCATGCGAATGTTGGTATCGTTCGCGTCCGAACCACCATTGGCAAAGAACACGTGGTTCAGATCGCCCGGGGCAAGCTCGGCCAGTTTCTGTGCCAGCAACAGTGCGGGAACGTGGGAGGTCTGAAAAAACGTGTTGTAGTAAGGCAGTTCCTGCATCTGACGCGCGGCCGCATCGGCCATCTCCTGACGGCCGTAGCCGATGTTCACGCACCAAAGACCCGCCATCCCGTCCAGAATCTCTGACCCTTCGCTGTCCTTCAACCAGACCCCTTTGGCACTGGTGATGATGCGCGCACCGTTCCGGTTGATGTCCTTGCCCGTCGTGAACGGATGCATGTGGTGGGCCGCATCAATGGCTTGCAGTTCGGCGGTGGGCAAATGGTTTGCTACGATTGTCATGGCGACCTCTCAGATCAGACGTTCAGCAACAGGTGCTGACGTTCCCAGGGAGAAATTTCACGCTGGTATTCTTCGTTTTCAGCGCGTTTGATATCCGCGTAAAGGCGGCAGAATTCTTCACCCATAAGGGCGTGAATTTCCGTGGCTTCGTCAAAACTATCCAGCGCTTCGCGCAGGCTGGCGGGTAAGGGCTCTTCGGCCTCCCAGACCTCTTTCTTGGCTTCCGCGCGCGGTTCGACCTTGTTCATCATACCCAGCACTCCGCAGGCCAGCGAAGCCGCGATGGCGATGTAAGGGTTGCAATCCATGCCGATGACACGATTTTCCAGGCGTCGCGCGTTAGGACCTGAATGTGGCACCCGCAGCCCTGTTGTCCGGTTGTCCGACGCCCATTCGATATTTGCGGGCGCGCTTTGCCCATCGACGGTGATCCGACGGTATGAATTCACATAGGGCGCAAGCAGCGGCACGACCTGCATCAGGTATTTCTGGGACCCACCGATGAACCAGCGGAACAGATCCGAGGCGGTCCCGTCGGCGTTGGAGAAGATGTTCTGCCCCGTCGCCGCGTCCACGATGCTTTGATGCACATGCATGGCGCTGCCCGGTTCGTCCCGGATGGGCTTGGCCATGAAGGTTGCGAACACCCCGTTCTTGAGCGCCGCCTCTCGGATGGTCCGTTTGAAGTAGAAGACCTGATCAGCCAGACGCAGTGGATCACCGTGCATCAGATTGATTTCGATCTGACCAGCGCCGCCTTCCTGAATGACGGTGTCGATTTCCAAACCCTGCGCCTCGGCATAGTCATAGATCGTGTCGATCACGGCACCGTATTCGTCGACAGCGGCCATCGAATACACCTGACGGCTGGCGCCCTTGCGGCCCGTGCGGCCCAGAGGCGGTTCGATTTCTTCGTTCGGATCGAGGTTTGGCTTGGTCAGATAGAACTCAAGCTCCGGTGCGATCACAGGTTTCCAACCTCGATCGCTATAGGCTTTCAGCACACGTCGCAGTACTGTCCGCGGTGCAATGTCCAACGGCGAACCGTCGCGATTGAACATATCGCAGATCACTTGCAGCGACAGATCGGGCGACCACGGGATCGAGCAGGCGGTATCCATATCGGGCCTCAGCACGACGTCTTGCTCAAGCCATTGGTTCTCGATCTCCATATCGACATATTCGCCCGAGATGGTCTGATAAAAGAGAGATACCGGCAGGGCCAATTCGGTTTTCGGATCGAACTTCGCGCAGGGCATCGCCTTACCGCGCGAGGTGCCAGCCAGGTCGGGCACAATGCACTCGACCTCATCGATCCGACGACCTTGCGCATAGGCCACGAACTCATCAGGCAGAGAGTCTTGCCACTGATTACGGCTCGCCTTTTCCATCAAAACCTCCACAGCGCCCCACAAACTGAGGCGCTCCTTTTCACTTGATGGTATTTTGATCAAAAATTTAGATGAGTCAATCTCTACCTTTCGAACGAGACCAACCCAGGCGCCTAATCTGCTTTCGGCAAGGTTTGCGCGACAACATCCATGCCTTGGCGAATGTCTTCTTCGATTGCCGTTCGCACCCTTTCGACATCGCCGTCGCGCAGACCGGTGATTGCCTCGCGGTGCTGATCCAACAGGTTTGCGGTTCCGAAGCGCCCGCAAACAACACGCAGCGCCGGCCCAACCTGCAACCAAAGGGATTCCGCTATACGTTGCAGGATCGAAGCATCCGCTGCTGCATAGAACACGAAATGAAACTGATAATTCGCCTCGAGATAGGCTTGAACATCGCCTATTTCGATTGCCCGATCCACCAGCCTGTCCAGCTGTTCGAGCTTTTCAATGTCCTGTTCACGGAAGTTTTCCGCTGCCATGACGGCCAAAGAAGGCTCGAGCGACATCCGGGCCAGCTTGATCTGTCGTAGCCGATGCTCGGTCATCTCGGGCACCTCGACACGGCGGTTTTCCAGCGCGTTCAGCGCACCCTCGGCGGTCAGCCTGCGGATCGCCTCTCTGACCGGCGTAACGCCCGCGCCGAGTATTTCCGACAAACCAAGTATGGTAATGGGCTGGCCCGGTATGAATTCACCGAACAAAATCATTTCTTTGACGCGGCCGTAAATCGTCTCGTGCTCGGGTTTTTTGCCTACTAAGCGGTTCATCTCTCATCTTTCGTGCGTCGGGCGTCCGGGGTTGCAGCCTATCCAACAACTATAATTTTATCAAATTTTTTTCGAGAGGGTTGCAACGAATCATATTTTGATCAAAATTATACCACAGTGAGCTGATCACCAATACGCTCAGAGAGGGAGAACCACATGCAGAAATTGAAGTCCGGCACCGCCGTCCTGGCGGTTGCACTCATGTCGCAGGCCGCCTGGGCCGAGGAAGTGCGCGTCTACAACTGGTCCGACTATATCGACGAAGAGCTGCTTTCCAAATTCGAAGAAGAGACCGGCATCAAACTCGTCTACGACGTGTTCGACAGCAACGAGGTTCTGGAAACCAAAATGCTCTCGGGTGGTTCCGGCTATGACGTCGTTGTCCCATCGGGCACTTTCCTGCAACGCCAGATTTCTGCCGGTGCGTTCCAAAAGCTGAGCTCCGAACAACTGCCGAACGCAGGCAACCTGTGGGACGTCATTGAACAGCGTACTGTTCAGTATGACCCCGAAAATGCCTATTCGATCAACTATATGTGGGGCACGACCGGCATCGGCGTAAATGTCAACAAGGTCAAGGAGGTGCTTGGGGATGACGCACCCGTCGGATCGCTGGACCTGGTGTTCAACCCCGAAAACATGTCCAAACTGGCCGAATGCGGCGTCTATTTTCTGGATGCACCCAGCGAAATGATCCCGGCAGCGCTGGCCTATCTGGGTGAAGATCCAGACAGCCACGACGCTGAGGTCATTGGCAAGACCGAAGAGGTCTTTATGGGCGTCCGGCCCTACGTCAAGAAATTCCACAGTTCGGAATACATAAACGCGCTGGCCAACGGTGACATCTGCGTTGCTTTCGGTTGGTCCGGCGACATCCTGCAAGCGCGCGACCGCGCCGCCGAAGCTGAAAATGGTGTTGAAATCGCTTACAACGCACCCAGCGAAGGCGCGCTTATGTGGTTCGACCAGATGGCGATTCCGGTCGATGCACCGAACCCGGAAGCCGCGCACAAATTCCTGAACTTCATTTTGGACGCCAAGAACATGGCGGCTGCATCGAACTATGTCTACTACGCCAATGGCAACAAAGCGTCTCAGGAGTTTCTGAGCGAGGACGTGATTGGCGATACGGCCATCTATCCGGACGAAGAGACGCTTGAAAAGCTCTATACCACGACGCCTTATGACCCCAAGACACAACGGTCCGTCACGCGCTTGTGGACCAAGGTCAAGTCCGGCACCTGAGGTGAAAAATAGATAAAAGATCGCCTGCCCACACTCGGGCAGGCGTAAATTTTTCTGGGTAGGAGGGACTAGGAATGACTGCTCCTGTTGTTGCGACAGAGTTCGCACCATGGGATGATCCTCAGGCAACGCCGCTGATATCGTTCAAATCGGTAACCAAGAATTTTGGTAGTTTCACCGCAATTGACGACATCAACTTGGACATCTACCCACGTGAGTTCTTTGCGCTGCTTGGTCCCTCGGGCTGCGGTAAAACCACCTTGATGCGGATGCTGGGCGGGTTCGAGACTCCGTCCAAGGGCGTCATCACAATTGATGGTCAGGATATGGCCGCCGTTCCTCCGAACAAACGCGCCGTGAACATGATGTTCCAAAGCTATGCGCTGTTCCCGCATCTGACCGTCTGGGACAATATCGCGTTCGGCCTGAGACGGGACAACATACCCAAAGCTCAGGTCGAAGAGCGGGTCGAAGAAATGGTCAAGCTCGTCCAGCTGGACAAGTTTGCAAAGCGCAAACCTCACCAGATTTCAGGCGGCCAACGGCAGCGCGTCGCCTTGGCGCGGGCGCTGGCCAAGGCCCCCAAATTGTTGCTGCTGGACGAACCGCTTGGCGCGCTGGACAAGAAGCTGCGTCAGGACACCCAATTCGAACTGATGGACATTCAGGAAAAGACCGGCACCACTTTTGTCATCGTGACCCACGATCAGGAAGAGGCAATGACTGTCGCCAGCCGTATCGCGGTTATGGATCACGGCAAACTGGTGCAGGTCGAAACCCCAGCCAGAATCTACGAGACGCCGAACTCGGTCTATGTTGCCGACTTCATTGGCGACGTGAACCTGATCGAAGGCAACACCAAACCGCGCAACGATGGCAAAATCGAACTGTTCTGGGCCGAAGGTCAGCCGCCTCTGGTTGCCGAATGCCCGCACGCGCCGGACATCGAAGCCCGCTGCACGTTCGCGGTGCGTCCCGAAAAGGTCTCGATCAGCAAGGAACGCCCCGACGACAAGACAAATGTTGTGAGCGGCAAGATCCACGACATCGCCTATCTCGGCAATATCTCGACCTACAAAGTCGAGCTAGCGAACGGAACCATGGTCAAGGCTCAGGCCGCCAACAACCGGCGTATCGCGCGGCGGTC
Source organism: Ruegeria sp. CH11 (assembly GCF_056537105.1). Classification (NCBI taxonomy): domain Bacteria; kingdom Pseudomonadati; phylum Pseudomonadota; class Alphaproteobacteria; order Rhodobacterales; family Roseobacteraceae; genus Ruegeria; species Ruegeria sp. CH11. The sequence goes on along the minus strand of NZ_JBQFQX010000011.1, from coordinate 109,339 downwards.
GCTGACCTGGGAAGATGACGTCTGGCTTTCATGGACCGAGACCGCCGGCATTGTTCTGGATAAATAACAGGAGAAGACGATGAACTACCGCCGTTTTTTCCTGATCGCCACGCCCTATGTCTGGCTTTTGGTACTGTTTCTCATTCCGTTCGGGATCGTGCTGAAAATCTCGCTTTCGGATACGGCGCTTGCGATTCCACCGTATACCCCGACGCTGGATATCTCTGGCGGCTGGAGCGCGATCAAAGAGTTCTGGTCCGAACTGGATTTCGAGAATTACGTGTTCCTGACCACCGACGATCTGTACTGGAAAAGCTATCTCTCCAGCCTCAGAATCGCGTCGATATCGACCTTTCTCTGCCTTCTGGTCGGTTTCCCGATCGCCTATGGTATGGCCAATGCCTCGGACGAGTGGCGCCCGACGCTTCTGATGCTGGTGATCCTGCCCTTCTGGACCAGCTTTCTGATCCGGGTGTATTCTTGGATGGGTATTCTCAGCCAAGAGGGGTTCTTGAACCAGATCCTGTTGGCGTTCGGCATCATCGGCGAACCGCTGACCATTCTGAACACCAACACCGCCGTCTATATCGGTATCGTGTATACCTATTGCCCGTTCATGATCCTGCCGATCTATTCGACGCTGGAAAAGCTGGACGGTTCGCTGCTCGAGGCCGCCGAGGACCTTGGGTGTTCGCGCACATCTGCCTTCTGGCTGGTGACGATCCCGCTGTCCAAGGCGGGTGTGATCGCAGGGTGTTTCCTGGTCTTCATTCCGGCGCTGGGTGAATTCGTCATCCCGTCGCTGCTGGGTGGCTCTGAGACGCTGATGATCGGCAAGGTCCTGTTTGAAGAGTTCTTCTCGAACCGCGACTGGCCCGTCGCAAGCGCCGTGGCTGTGATCCTGCTGCTTATCCTGATCATCCCGATCGTGCTGTATCAGCGCAACGAGCAGAAATTGATGGAGGCCGAGCAATGAGGCGTCTGACCTGGTTCAACGCAACCTCGCTTACCCTTGGTTTTGCGTTTCTGTACCTGCCGATGGTCATTCTGGTCATCTACAGCTTCAATGAATCCCGGTTGGTGACGGTCTGGGGCGGGTTCTCGACCAAATGGTACGGAGAGCTCGTCAAGAACGAAGCCTTTCTTGATGCGGCCCTGGTGACGCTGAAAGTGGCCTTTGCGTCGTCGATCATTGCCACGGTTTTGGGGACGATGGCTGCCTATGTTCTGGTCCGGGGCGGCCGGTTCTTTGGGCGGACGCTGTTTTCGGGCATGATCTATGCACCGCTGGTTATGCCCGAGGTTATCACCGGTCTTTCGCTGCTGCTGCTGTTCATTTCCATCGGTCTGGACAGGGGCATTTTTACGATCATCCTGGCGCACACGACTTTTTCGATGTGCTACGTGTCGGTGGTGGTCAGCTCGCGCCTGGTCAGTTTTGACCGTTCCGTGGAAGAGGCCGCGCTGGATCTGGGCTGTTCGCCCTTTGATGCGTTCCGACTGGTGACATTACCGATTATCGCCCCGGCGGTAATCTCGGGATGGTTGCTCGCCCTGACGCTGTCACTGGATGATCTGGTAATCTCGTCCTTCGTGTCGGGCCCGTCCTCGACCACACTGCCGATCCGGATCTACAGCTCGGTCCGGCTGGGTGTAACGCCCGAGATCAATGCCTTGTCGACGATCCTGATCGCGCTGGTCACCTTTGGGACGATCACCGCGTCATTGTTGAATAAGCGTGCCGTCAAGAAACGACAGCGCGAGGAACAGATGGCGGAACTAAACGCATGAGTTTTACTGAAGACTACGACGCCTATTGCGCCGCGCATGGTACGCCGGATCGTATCGATTTGCTTCTGTGTGACCTGAACTCGGTGCTCCGGGGCAAATGGGTGCCCGGAGACGGGGCCGACAAACTGGTCAAAGGGGCGGTTCGGCTGCCTCTGTCAACCTATGCCCCTGCGATCATGGGCAATGAGGTCGCCGAGACCGGGCTGGGAATCGAGGTCGGAGATCCCGACGGTATCCTCGTGCCGATCCCGGGCACGCTGCATCCGGCCCCGTGGCTGCCAGGAAACGTGGCGCAAGTTCTGGTCGAGATGACCGATATGGGCGGCACGATCAGCCCCAATTCGCCGCGGGCATTGCTCCAATCCACGCTGGATCGTTTCAAGGACAAGGGCTGGCGACCGGTTGTGGCGACCGAGTTGGAATTCTATATCCTGCGCGCGCGTTCCGAGCGATCCGAGGCACCGGTGCCGCCCTCCTTCAGCCCAGACGCGCAGAACTATGACATGGAACTGCTATCCCGGCGCGAGGCGATCCTAAACGAAATCCTGTCGGCCAGCGCCACGCAGGGCCTGGCCACGGATACCTTGATCGCCGAATATGGACCGGGCCAGTTCGAGATCAATTTTCACCACACTGAAGATGCTCTGGCAGCGGCAGAAACCGCGATCCTGTTCCGGCGTCTGGTGCGGGGCGTGGTCGCCAGCCACGGCTATGAGGCGACCTTCATGGCCAAACCCTATACCGATCAGCCCGGCAACGGCATGCACGTCCATGCCTCGGTGATCGACGGCGAAGGTGGGAACATCTTTACGCCATCCGCAGGTGAAGACATCTCGAAGAACCTGCTGAACGCGGTTGCCGGTGTGCTGGATAGCATGCGCGATCTTCAGGTGATCTTTGCGCCCCATGCCAATTCCTACCGCCGGTTTCGCCCCAACAGTTTTGCTCCGGCGACGCCGGATTGGGGTCTGGACAACCGCGCGGCCTCAGTACGACTGCCGGAAACCAAGGGGCCCGGAGCCCGGCTTGAGCACCGCATCAGCGGCGCGGACACCAACCCTTATCTTGTCCTGACCGCCATCCTTGGTGGCATGATCCACGGTTTGAACACCGCCCCGGCCTTAACGCACCCGTTGGATGACCCCAATTGCACACCGGCCAAGCCGCTGGGGCATGACTGGACCAGCGCGGTTGAACGCTTTGCCGGATCGCAAATTGCAGCCGATTGCTTTGGCAACTACCGAGAGATCTACGCCGCAGTCAAACGCGACGAAATCGCATCGATTTTGGAAGCCATAACACCAGCTGAATATACCTACTATCTCAGCCGGTTGTAAGCATGCGACTGTACGAAGACATGGCCTATGGGCCAGCGCCAATTGCGGACAGCTACTGGGCAACCACGGTTCGGCGGCCAGAGTATCCGGCGCTGGTCGGTACTGCCGAATGCGACACGGCCATTATCGGTGCCGGCTATACCGGATTGAATGCCGCATTGAAACTTGCGCAAGGTGGACAGAACGTCGCCGTTCTGGACGCCGAACAACCCGGTTGGGGTGCTTCGGGCCGGAATGGCGGTTTCTGCTGCATTGGTGGGTCCAAGATCGGGCTTGCCGAACTGACACGGCAAGTTGGACGTGATAAAGCGTTGGCCTACCTGCGGGCCGAACGTGACGCGGTGGGATATGTCGGCAATCTGCTGGACACGTACGGGATCGAGGCCGACACCCACTCAGAGGGTGAAACCTTGTTGGCGCATTCTCGCCGCATGGCGCATGAACTGCAGGATGAATGCAGCGAATACCGTGAGATCTACGGCGAAGACGCTGAATTCATTCCTCAAGAAGCATTGGCTGATCACGGGTTAAACAGCCGTGAGTTCCATGGCGCGCTCACCTCGCCCGTCGGATTTGCCCTGAATCCGATGAAGTATGTCACCGTGCTTGCGCAGGCGGCAAGGGATGAGGGGGTACGCATCCACGGGCAAAGTGCCGTGACAGATATGTCCCGGGCAAACGATGGTCGGCACCTTCTGCGCACCGCACAGGGTGAGCTTCGCGCAAAGAACCTGATCGTGGCGACCAACGGATACAGTTCGGACATTTTGCCCAACTGGCTGGGCGGTCGGTATTTGCCGGTACAATCCAGCATCATTACCACGCGCCCAATGAGCGAGAGTGAGCTTGAGGCGCAAGGCTGGACCAGTCGTCAGATGTGCTATGACAGCCGGCATCTGCTGCACTATTTCCGCTTGCTGCCTGATAACCGAATGCTGTTTGGTCTGCGGGCCGCCTCTCGGACCACCGAACGCAGCCTGGAAGAAACCAGAACCCGCGCGCGCGATGATTTCGACCGGATGTTCCCGGCGTGGCAGCATGTCGAGACCCCGTATTTTTGGTCCGGATTGGTTTGCGTGTCGCGGAACCGCACACCTTATGCGGGACCAATCCCGGGCATTGATAGGGCCTGGACCGCGCTTTGCTATCATGGCAATGGCGTCGCCATGGGCAGCTATTCGGGTGCCCTGCTCGCGGCACAGATTTTGAACGCGGGTCCAGAAACCCCATATGTAATGACCCTGCCAATGCGCAAATTCGAATTGGGCCGCTGGCGACGCGCGCTGCTGCCGCTTGTCTACGCTTGGTATGGGCTGCAAGATAGGAGAGCATGATGAGCGAGCAGAAAATTCGCGTTGGCATTCTGGAGACCGGCCGCCCCCCCGAGGAACTGGCCCGTGTTCACGGCGATTACCCAGGTATGGTTCGGCAATGGCTTGGCGATCTGAATGCCGAGTTCTCGTCATACGCTGTGCTGGACGAAGAATTCCCCGCCCGTCCCGAGGATGCCGATCTTTGGGTGATTACCGGATCGAAATTCGGGGCCTACGAAAATCATGCCTGGATCCCCCCTCTCGAGGAGTTCATCCGGGCGACGCGCGATGCTGAACGGCTGATGTTTGGCATTTGCTTTGGTCACCAGATGATCGCGCAGGCCCTGGGCGGCGTTGTGCGCAAATCCAACAAGGGCTGGGGCCTTGGTATTCACGAATACCCAACCACTGCCAACTGGCCAGCCGAACTTGGCAAACCTCCTGAGAAATTCGCAATACAAGCCTATCATCAGGACCAGGTCGAGGAGAAACCCGAAGGCGCAGTCACCATCGCCTCGACTGATTTTTGCGAGCATGGTGCGCTTTGGTATCCAGGATTTGCCGTCACGGTACAGGGTCACCCTGAATTCCCCAAGCCCTATGCCAGCGACCTTCTGGAGAGTCGGCGCGGTACTATTCTAACGGACGACGACGTCGACCGAGGCCAACGCGCCATGGCGATTGACGACAACCGCTCGATGATTGCCGATCTGGTGCGCGAGCATCTGCTGAAGCAAAAAACACTGGCTTGAAGAACGCACCAAGGTAATGCAGCGGTTTACGCTCATACTGGCATCCATGATGCTGTGTTGGGTCGCATTCCCTTCACGCGCACAAGTGGCGGTCGATATCGAACTGGTAATCGCCATCGACACCTCGGTCAGCGTTTCAGATCAGGAATATGCGCTGCAATTGTTGGGTGTGGCCGATGCGATGCGTGACCCTCAGGTGCAGGCTGTGATCGAGTCCATGCCCAACGGGTTGGCAATAACCGTCATGGAATGGAGCTATGGCCATCTCACCCGCCTCGCCCTGCCTTGGCATCATTTGCGCAAGGCCTCGGATGCGACGGCATTTGCGGATCAAGTCGCGCGTGTTGAACGACAGGGCGCTGGTCGAGCTACTGCAATAGGCGAAGCGATCACACGGGCAACCAAACTTTTGAATGACAATGACTTCGTCGGCGCGTTTCGCAAGATCGACATCTCGGGAGACGCTCGGAACAATTCCGGCATCAACCCACTGGGGCCGCGGCAAATAGCGATTGACCAGGGGATTACGATTAACGGACTGGCTATTCTGACCAGTGACCGTGAACTCGGGCTCTATTACGCGACATACGTCGCCGGAGGAGCGGGTTCCTTTGTCATGGCCATTGACGGATCGGACAGCATCCGCCTTGCGATGCGCCGCAAACTGGAACGCGAGTTGCAGCTACAGGTGTCGCAAGCGGTCAGAAATCGGACCCCGACCTAGTTACGCTCAGAAAACGGATCGGGGGGCGTGTTCAGCCGCAGATGCCGCATGAAAGCGCGTGCGATACGCGGAACCGGTCGCTGATCCGACACAACAAAATGACCGCGATAGCGCATTGGTGATTCAAACCGAACAAACGCCAGATCAGGGGACCGGTACATATAGACAGGAAAGGGGTTGATGATCGCCAGTCCCAAGCCTTCGCGCGCCATGTCGGCGGCTGCGAAAGACGTCGAGACTTCGGCAACAATTCTGGGTTCCGCGCGAACCTGATGCAGCACGCGGTCAAGCTGCCCGCGTCTTCCGTGGCGGTATGTCAACGCAATCAGGTCCTGTTCGTGCAAGTCAGAAGGCGAGATTGACTGACGCTTTGCCAGCGGGTGTTCGGGACGCATCACGCAGACAGCGGGGGACTCGCGAAACGGGATGAGTTTGATACCAGCGCGGCTCTGTTCGATACCCGTGACCGCAAGATCAAAGCGGTTCTCCAATACGCCCAACGTGACCATGTCTGATGTCGTCACCTCGAGGTTCACGAAAAACCCTGGGTTTCCGCGCAAGAAACTGGCGATGAGTGAAACGATGTAGCGATGCGCATAGCTGGGCGGCGCGACAAGGCGCAATGTCTCCTCCACGGTTTCACCCGGACCATCGATACGGTCCAACGCATCAAACAAAGGGTCCAGGCGCAAGTTCAGCCGCACAGCCTCTTGCGTTGGGCGCAGCCTGCCGGCATCGCGTTCGAACAGGGTTTTGCCCAGCCGCGATTCCAGATTTCCGATTGAGCGGCTGACTGCGGATTGCGACAAATCCAGCTGGCGTGCAGCCCCTGCCGTCGTTCCGGCCTGCATCAACGCGCGCAGGGCTTGATATTCCGGCAACGAGTGCCATTTGCGCGGTTTCTTCACGTCCCGGTACCCTCATGAATCCGACTAGCTCAATGAGTAAAACTCATCGATTTTTTTTACAATTATGATGATACCGTCTGCTAGCGTGTGTCAAATTGATACCTTTGGTGGATGCGGTGGCTTCGAAAACCTCTCCTTTGATCTTTGACGGGCACAATGATGTGTTGTCCAAGCTCTCATCCGCAGGCGGACTGGCAGCGGCTGGTGGATTCCTAAGCGGCCTTGATGGCGCGATTGATCTGGACAAATCCCAGCGCGGTGGCTTCCTTGGCGGTTTCTTCGCAATTTGGGTCCCTTCACCCATGGATGTCGATGCGAAGATGGAGGAGATGGTCCAGCCAAGTTATGACCTGCCGCTTCCAGATCTGATCGATGTTGAAGATGCCTTGCAGCCCGCGCTGGGGCAAATCGCGATACTGCTCGAGTTGGAGCGACTGGGCGCTTTGCGCGTTGTTCGGTCAGCCGCAGATATCCGGGAGTGCATGGATCAAAGTAAGATGGCGGCCATCTTTCACATCGAAGGGGCCGAAGCGATCGACGCCGATCTGCACGCGCTTGACGTTTTCTACGCTGCGGGCCTGCGATCAATCGGGCCGGTTTGGAGCCGACCAAACATTTTTGGCCACGGGGTTCCATTTCGGTATCCATCGGGGCCGGATACCGGTGCGGGACTGACCGATCACGGCCTCAGGCTTGTCCGGCGTTGCAATGCGCTTGGCATAATGCTGGACCTGTCTCATCTGAACGAAAAGGGGTTTTGGGACGTCGCAAGGCATTCGGACGCACCGCTGGTCGCGACGCATTCGAATGCCCACACCATCTGTCCGCACGCACGCAACCTGACAGACGACCAGCTTCGCACGATTGCGGAAAGTGATGGCATGGTCGGGCTGAACTTTGCATCCGCATTCTTGCGCGGAGACGGGCGTATGTTGCCCGACGTGCCTTTGACGCAGGTTCTCAGACACCTTGATCACCTGATCGCCATATTGGGCGAGGATCGCGTCGGGCTCGGTTCGGATTATGACGGTGCGGTGGTGCCAGATGAAATTTCCGATGTCTCGATGCTACCCTATCTAAGAGATGCCATGGTGACCCATGGTTACGGCGAAGAGCTCATTAAGAAGCTCTGCCATGGAAACTGGTTACGCGTACTTGAGAAGACCTGGGGATCGTAACCGTTAGTATAAGGCTTAATGACAGAGAGGACAAAATGAACGCATTTAACAGATTGCTAACCGGTGCGGCGCTGGGACTGGCGCTGGCTGTGACCTCGACCACAGCAGTGGCGGAAACGCCACCGAATATGCTGGTGATTGCAAATCGTATCGACGACATCACAACGCTTGACCCCGCTGAGAGCTTTGAGTTTGCCGGATCGGATGTCAGCCGGAACGTCTATCAGAAACTGGTCAATTTCGACCCGCTCGATCTGGACGCAGGCTACCAGCCGGATGTCGCTGAAAGCTGGACGGTGTCCGAGGACGGCAAATCGATCACCTTCAAGATCAGGGGCGGGCTAACCTTCCATTCCGGCAACCCGGTGACAGCCGAGGATGTCCAGTTTTCGCTGCGCCGCGCTATCATCCTGAACAAGACGCCGGCCTTTATCCTGACCCAATTCGGCTTTACCCCGGAAAACGTCGAACAGACTATCGTGGCCGATGGCGACACGCTGACGATCACCACGGACAAGCCCTATGCGACCTCGTTTGTGCTGAACTGCCTGACCGCCACCATTGGCGGTATCGTCGACAAGAAGACGGTGATGGAGCATGACAAAGATGGCGATCTGGGCAACGAATGGCTCAAGACCAACACGGCTGGATCTGGCGCATATAGCCTGGTGAGCTGGAAGCCCAACGAAAGCGTGACCCTGCAGTCGAACCCTGATTTCTACCTGGGTGCCCCGGCGATGGAGCGTGTTGTCGTCCGCCATGTACAGGAAAGCGCGAGCCAGCGCCTGCTGCTCGAGCGTGGCGATATCGACGTCGCGCGAAACCTGAACCCCGAAGACGTGGCAGGCGTGTCCTCGGTCGCTGGCGTCAAGATCGCGGATGAGCTCAAGGGCCGTCTGATGTATGTCTCGCTGAACCAGAAGCACCCTGAACTCAGCAAACCTCAGGTCCGGCAGGCATTCAAATACCTCATTGATTATGAGGGGATGCGCGACAGTTTCCTGAAAGGCCAGTACACGATTCACCAGAATTTCCTACCGCAAACCTATCTTGGCGCATCGGATGAGAACCCGTTCACCTATGACATCGAAAAGGCCAAGGCCCTGCTGGATGAGGCAGGTGTGAGCGGTCTTGAAATCGAAGTTGGCGTGCGCGAGGCGCAGGAACGGATCGAAATCGCTCAGTCGCTGCAAAATGCTTTGGATCAGGCCGGCATCACGATGAATATCACCGTTGGCACTGCCAAACAGATCCTGGCGCGGTACCGCGCGCGCGAACTGGATGTTTATCTTGGCGCATGGGGGCCGGACTATCCTGACCCGCAAACCAACGCGGGAACCTTTGCCTATAATCCCGACAACGCAGATGCGGCCAATGCAACCGGTCTGTTGGCGTGGCGGAATTCCTGGGATACCGGCGGGCTGACCGAGAAAACGGCTGCCGCCGTGGTCGAGAACGACACTGTGAAACGGGCCGATATGTACAAGGAAATCCAGGCCGAGTTCCGCGAGACCTCGCCCTTTGTCATCATGTTCCAGCAGATCGAGCAATCGGCCTTGCGTGAAAACGTGACGGATTTCTCGACCGGTCAGGCGATCACGTCAGCATCGTATTGGCAGGTGACCAAGTAAATGGCACTGGCCGAAAGACCATCCGAGGGGCGCCGCGCGGCGCCTCTCATCCATTGGGTCAAGAGCATCCTGAAAACTCTTGGCACCATCGCTATTACCATGCTGGGCCTGCTGTTCGTGACCTTCATCATCGGCCGGGTCATGCCGATCGACCCGGTGCTGGCGATTGTCGGCGAACGTGCCTCGCAATCGACCTATGACGCGGTCTATCAGCAACTTGGGCTCGATAAACCATTGCTGGTGCAATTCTGGTACTATCTGTGGGACGTGCTGCACGGCGATTTTGGCAACTCGTTGCTGAATGCACGCCCTGTGTCCGAGGACATTGCACGGGTCTTTCCTGCGACGCTGGAACTGGCAACCCTGGGCGTGCTGATCGGCATCTTTCTGGGCGTTCCACTGGGCGTCATCGCCGCCGTAAAGCGCGGATCATGGATCGACCAGATCGCGCGCGTGGTCGCGCTTGTAGGTTATTCGATGCCCATTTTCTGGTTGGGCCTCATGGGTCTGCTGGTTTTCTATGGCATACTTGGCTGGGTCGGGGGACCAGGCCGTTTGGATATCTTTTACGAGGACATAGTGCCGACGCGCACTGGACTTATCCTGGTGGACAGCGCGCTGGCCCGCGATTGGAATGTTTTCCGCAACGCGTTGTCGCACATCATCCTTCCTGCGGCCCTGCTGGGGTACTATTCGCTGGCATATATCAGTCGCATGACCCGGTCTTTCATGCTGGAACAGCTGTCGGCCGAATATGTCATCACCGCCCGGGTCAAGGGCCTGTCGGAAAGGCAGGTGATCTGGCGCCACGCCTTCAAGAACATCCGCGTACAGCTCATCACGGTGATCGCGCTGAGCTATGCCAACCTGTTGGAAGGTTCGGTTCTGACTGAAATCATCTTTAGCTGGCCTGGCATCGGCAGCTACATCACAACCGCTCTGCTGAGCGCTGATATGAATGCGGTTCTGGGCGGAACCGTGGTGGTCGGGCTGATCTTTATCTGCCTGAACATCTTTTCCGACCTGCTATACCGTTTCTTTGATCCGAGGTCGAAATGAGCGACATGACATTGCGTCAGTGGTTGCTGACCGACGAACCGACATCCCGCCGCCACGCCAGATTGTCCAGCCTGTACAAAGGCTGGCTGACACTAAGGTCTAACTCGATGGCGATGGTGGGGCTGGCTATCCTTATCGTGCTTGTCCTAAGCGCGGTATTCGCGCCTGTGCTGGCGCCTCATGATCCTTTTGTTCAGGACCTGTCCAGCCGGTTGAAACCCATTGGGACCGAAGGCCATCTTCTGGGCACCGACAGTCTGGGGCGGGATATCCTGTCTCGTCTGATCTATGGCGCACGGATCACGCTCTACATCGTTGCGCTTGTCGCGCTGATTGCACCGGTCGCGGGGCTTCTGGTCGGGACCGTCGCGGGATATGCGGGCGGATGGGCGGACGTGGTTCTCATGCGCATCACCGACATCTTCCTGGCCTTTCCCAGGCTGGTTCTTGCGTTGGCGTTTGTTGCCGCGCTTGGCGCGGGAATCGAAAACGCGGTGCTTGCGATATCCCTTACGGCGTGGCCCCCATATGCGCGCATGGCGCGGGCGGAAACGCTCACCATCCGGTCGACCGACTACATCAACGCCATCCGGCTTCAAGGTGCGGGACCGCTGCGTATCATCACCCGCCATATCTGGCCCTTGTGCATTTCGTCGCTGATCGTGCGGGTCACGCTGGATATGGCCGGGATCATTCTGGCGGCGGCGGGGCTGGGCTTTCTGGGGCTGGGCGCACAGCCACCAAGCCCGGAATGGGGCGCAATGATCTCCGAGGGCCGCAGATTCATCTTGGATCATTGGTGGGTTGCCACCGTTCCTGGGCTTGCGATCTTCACGGTCTCACTGGCCTTCAACCTGTTGGGTGACGGGTTGCGGGATGCGCTTGATCCAAAGGATGGTGGACAATGAACCTGCTGGATATCGAAGATCTTTGGGTCCGCTTTCCAACCCGACAGGGCGTGTTCGATGCAGTGCGCGGTGTCTCATTTTCGCTTGGGCGCGAGCGTCTGGGTATTGTAGGCGAAAGCGGGTCCGGCAAATCGATGACCGGGCGTGCGATCCTACGGTTGATCCGCAAGCCGGGCATTGTCGAGGCCGATCACATCAACCTGGAAGGCCGCGATCTGCTGCACCTCAGCGAGCGCGAGATGCGCGAAATCCGGGGCAAGCAGATTTCCATGGTCATGCAAGACCCCAAGTTTTCGCTGAACCCGGTGGTCACGGTCGGCGAGCAGTTGATGGAGGCCTATCTTCAGCACAATTCCGGTGCCAGATCGGGGGCCCGCAAGATGGCGATCGAGATGCTGGAAAACGTCTCGATCCGGGATCCTGAACGGGTGATGCGTGCCTATCCGCACGAGGTTTCCGGCGGTATGGGCCAGCGCATCATGATCGCGATGATGCTGATCCCAAACCCAAAGATACTGATTGCCGACGAACCCACTTCGGCACTGGATGTCAGCGTCCAAAGGCAGGTGCTGAACATCATGGACGGGTTGGTCAGAGAACGGGGCATGGGTCTGATCTTTATCAGCCATGATCTGAATCTGGTGTCCGAATTCTGCGATCGCGTTCTCATCATGTATTCCGGTCGGATCGTAGAGGTTTGCGAGGCCGACAAGCTGCATCAGGCCCGGCACCCATATACGCAGGGGTTGCTGAACTCCCTGCCCCGGCTTGACGAAAAGCGCACGCATCTGAGCGTTCTGACCCGCGACCCAAGCTGGTCCGACGCCCCAAGCGTGAGGGGATGACATGACCGTTGTCGAGATCAAAAACCTGGACGTCTGGTTCGGTTATGCGCATGACCGGGTCGACGCGGTGAAAGGTGCCAGTTTCAAGATCGAACAAGGGCAGAGCTTTGGCCTTGTCGGCGAAAGCGGGTCCGGCAAGTCAACCATTCTTCGCGCCATTACCGGTCTTGCCCCGCAATGGTCCGGCACCATTCAGATCGAAGGACAAACGCTGTCCGGCGCAAAACGGGATCGCGCATTCTTTCGGACCGTGCAGATGGTTTTTCAGGACCCCTACGCTTCGCTGCACCCACGACATACGGTCGATCAGGTGCTAAGTGAAACACTATACCTGCATGGGTTGGACAATATCGATACGCGCGTCGCCAAGTTGTTGGATGATGTCGGGCTTGGACAGCGCTTTCGTTTCAGATACCCGCACCAATTGTCAGGCGGTCAGCGCCAGCGCATCGCCATCGCACGAGCCTTGGCTGGTGAGCCGGATATCCTGCTTTTGGACGAACCCACATCCGCATTGGATGTCAGCGTTCAGGCAGAGGTCTTGAACCTGCTGACCGACCTGCGCGCCCAACGCGGTTTGACCTATCTCATGGTCTCACATGACCTTCCGGTCATTGCGCATATGTGTGATTGTTTGGCGGTTATGAGAAATGGCGAGATCGTCGAGGTGATGTCGGCCGAAACGTTGCGAAACGGAAAACCCGAACACGACTATTCCAGGCAATTGCTCAGTGCTTCGGTGGCGCTGGCGTGACGGCCGCGTGCCCGGCACGATCCGCATAGGTCGGACGAACCATGCCCAATCGCGCGTTCCGCAGCATGTTCAGCCGAACTCTCCGCTTACGGTTTCGGTGAGCGGCGCCGGAACGCCGCTGCTTGCCAGCTTGCCACTGCAAACCATCCGCTCTTCTACATAAAGGCAGCTTGCCCACGGCCAATCGTTCAAATACGCTGCCGGTATCTGGATGTTCACAAGAGGAGGGCAATTGCTGAGCATGCGCATCACACGCCGACTTCAGCATGGTCCCCGTTATGCCCTGCGAATCCGTTTGCAGGGCTGACCAAATCTTTACCCGATTTACGGTCTGCCCAAAGCCGCTCTGCGGCACGATTCTTGTGACACGAGACCGTAATGACCCTTCTCAGTACAAAATCCCTTGGCGTGACCCTTGGCACCCCACTGTTTCGAAACCTCGATCTAACTATCTCAAAAGGTGATCGCATTGGTCTGATCGCCGCCAACGGGCGCGGCAAATCCACCCTTCTAAAATGTCTGGCCGGCTTATTCGAGCAGACGACCGGGGACATTACCCACAGCAGAGGTCTGCGCGTCGCGTATGTTCCTCAGGAGGTGCCCGAAGCTGCGCTGTCCGGTACACTTTACGACTGCGTGCTAAAGTACCTGCCCCCTGAAATGGCAGAATATGAAAGCTGGAAAGCGGATGTCGCGTTGGCGGATTTGCAGGTGCCTTTCGATTTCCAGCATACGTCGATGACCAGACTGAGCGGTGGCTGGCAGCGAATCGCCCTATTGGCTGCAGCTTGGGTGACAGAACCGGACCTTCTGTTGCTTGACGAGCCGACAAACCATCTGGACCTCAGCCGTATCGGTCTTTTGCAGGACTGGCTGAAGGCTCTGCCGCATAGTGTTGCCGTGTTGATGGCTTCGCATGATCGGGCGTTTCTGGATGAAACAACAGATCGAACGCTGTTCATTCGCCCCGAACATTCGCGCGTCTTCCAAATGCCGTTTTCAGCCGCGCGGGATGCGCTGGACGAAGCGGATGCGGCAGATGCGCGCCACCATTCCAACGAAATGAACAAGGTGCGCCAATTGCGCCGTCAGGCGGCAAAACTCAAGAATGTCGGCATAAATTCGGGTTCGGACTTACTGCTGACCAAAACCAAGCGGCTGACCGACCGTGCAGAGAAGATCGAAGAAGGGACCAAGCCCGCGCATCAGGAACGGGACGCCGGGCAAATAAAACTGGCCAACAGCGGGACCCATGCAAAAGCGTTGATCACGCTGGACAATGTCGCCATTACCAAACCGGACGGCCAAACACTTTACCTGACAGGTGAAAAGTGGATCACAAAAGGTGATCGCGTCGTGTTGCTCGGGGCAAATGGGACTGGCAAGACCCGGTTGATCCAAACCGTCCGGCACGCGCTGATCGGGGATCGCGACCAGATCCGGTGCGCTGCCTCGGTTGTCCCGGCGTATTCGGGCCAGAATTTCGAGCAACTGGACGGCGCAAAGACACCAATGATCGCAGTCACCCGCCAGTCCGACATTGGTGACCGGCGCGCACGGCAAGTTCTGGCTGCGGCGGGCATTGAAATTTCCCATCAGGATCGTCCCATTGAACAGCTGTCAGGTGGCCAAAAAGCCCGCCTGGCCATGCTTGTCCTGCGATTGGAAAACCCGAATTTCTACCTGCTGGATGAACCGACCAATCATCTGGATATTCACGGACAAGAGGTATTGGAGGCCGAATTGATTTCGCAAGGGGCGTCCTGCTTGTTGGTCAGCCACGACCGGCAGTTTATCCGCAATGTCGGTACCCGGTTCTGGTGGATCAAAGGTCGAAAGTTAGAAGAGGTTGAGAACGCCGAACCCTTTCTGGAGGCAGAACTCTCGCGACGCTAAACTGATTAGGCCGGTAAACTACCGGCCTGACTTTCCGATTTATCCAAAGTCGATCGTCTGGTATCTGGTGTTTCTACCACGGTCCGACGACCGGGCTGCGTTTCCACCGGATGCGAAATGCCTCATGTCGCCGGAAATGATACGACCGGAGATCTCCATGCCTTGGCCCCGCAACCAAGCCATTTCCGACGACGACCGCGCACGTTGGGATGTGAAATACGCTGAAAGCGATGTCGCTGCCGGTATCGAGACCACCGAAGAGTTCGAGCCATTTTCGCAACGCAACGACATGTTTACACGTGCGTTCTGGGACGAGTCCGTGCGGACGAAACAAACGGATGATTTCTTTCAAAGCTACCGAATGAAAGCGAACTATCGCAAAGGGGACGGGTTTCGGCAAAAGGACTTCGCGTTGCGAAATGCCAGTTGGATCATTTCGGATATCGTCAGCAATCGCTCGGCCCGTGAAGGGCGTCGCGAGGGGTTTCAGGCCCCCATTGTGGCGGATACGCCGGTTGCTGAAACGCGTGTGGACATTGATGACCCCAATGCCATGGCGCACGAGATCAAGCGTATTGCCCAGTTCTTTGGGGCGGATCTAGCCGGGATAACCGATTTCGATGACCGATGGGTCTATTCCAGCCGCGTCGATACTCGCGACTTTTCCGAGACCGACAACACGCTGCCCGAAGGGTTGAACAGCGTTATCGTGCTGGGCCACAAGATGGACCAGGATCTGGTCGCAACCTACCCTTCGGCGCTGGCCGGGGCTGCGACCGGGCGCGAATACAGCCACGAGGCCGCAATCGTGATCCAGTTGGCCGCCTATATCCGAAACCTTGGCTATGAGGCCGTTCCGTCGATGAATGACACCGGGCTGGTCATTCCCTACGCAATCAAGGCCGGTTTGGGCGAGTACGCCCGCAACCAGATGGTCATCACGCCGGAATTCGGCCCCCGGTTACGGTTTTCAAAGGTCTTTACCAATCTGCCGTTGAGTCACGATCAACCCCACCCCTTGGGCGTCCGGGCTTTTTGCGACATCTGCACCGAATGTGCCGATGCCTGCCCGGCAAAGGCTCTGCCATATGGGCCACCCGAAGTGAGCGCACAAAACGATGCCTCTGCCATCAAAGGTGTGCGAAAGTGGACGTCTGACGCAAAATCCTGCTTTCAATATTGGGCAAAACTGCAAAGCGATTGTGCGATTTGCATGCGCGTCTGCCCGTTCAATCGTGACTTTGACAGATTGCAGGACCGGATCTGGCGCAAGCTTGCCCTCAGCCGTTGGCGCAAATTGGCCCTTTGGTGGGACAAACGCAGCGACCGAGCCAAGCGGTTGAAACCAAAAGACTGGTGGGATGCCAGGTCTTGAATGCGTGCTGCGAGCGAAAGTCTGACAGCCCGTCCGCTTTCACTTTCTTCTCATCGCGGTCCAAGGCTTAGGGCTCATTTACATAATATTTAAAAATTTTAAGCTTGAAATAAATCGAGGACTCCGGTACCGATTGATCAAGCCAAGTCGGCATCACAGCCCATTGCTGGTGGATCGGGACAAGAGCGTACGCAGCCTGAACAATAGGCAGGCAAGGCGCCATTGGCATTCTGCAAGCTGGCCAACCGCCAGGGCCGTAAAGGCGGCCAAACGAGGGTGCTCCGGGGATGAATTTGGAAGGCAAGCATATCGTTGTGACCGGTGGCGGCACCGGGGTTGGCGCTGAATCCGCCCGTACACTTGCGAATGCCGGGGCCGATGTCACGATACTGGGCCGTAACGCTGAGCCCCTGAAGGCGCAAGAGCTACCCTATCAAACCTGCGACGTGACCGATGCTGCGGCAGTACGGCTGGCATTCGACGCCGCACGCGACCAGCACGGACCCATTGTTGGCGTCATCGCCAATGCGGGTGCGGCGCAAACCGATCCATTTGCGCGCCTGACGCCCGAGGCGTTGCAGGCAATGTTGTCGGTCAATCTGATCGGTGTCGCCAATGTGTGGCAGGCCGCTTTGCCCGACATGAAGTCAGAGGGCTGGGGCCGGATGATCGCCATCGCGTCGACAGCGGGCCTCAAGGGATATGCCTATGCCTCTGCCTATTGCGCGGCCAAGCACGGCGTGATCGGCCTCACCCGGGCACTGGCCATCGAATTTGGCACCTCGGGGATCACCGTCAACGCAATTTGCCCGGGCTTTATCGAAACGCCGATGCTGGACCGATCGGTCGGCAATATCGTCGAAAAGACCGGCATGACGGTCGAACAAGCGCGTGAGTCTCTGCTGGCTGGAAACCCGCAAAGACGCTTTGTGCAAACCGACGAGGTCGCGGATACCGCGTTGTGGCTGTGCTCGGAATCTGCCCGCTCCGTAAACGGACATACTCTCACCCTGTCGGGAGGTGAAATTTGAGCACTGAAAAGAAAAAGGGGCCTGTTGCCGAGCCAATTTCGAAATCGCGCCTGCGATTGTGGCTGAGCCTGTTGAAGGCCAGCAGTCTGATCGAAGATGAAATCCGCAGTCGGTTGCGGGCCGAACTTGACTGGACGCTGCCGCGCTTTGACGTGATGTCAGCGCTGGCCCGCCGCCCCGAAGGCCTGAAGATGAGCGAGATATCGAAGATGCTGCGCGTATCCAACGGCAACGTCACCGGGATCGTTGATCGCCTTGTACAAGACGGGCTGGCATTGCGGTTGGCTCTGCCGACCGACCGCCGGGCCAACATGGTGCGGCTTACACCCAAGGGCGAAGAGGTTTTCGCCGAACACGCGGCAACGCATGAAGCCTGGATCGACGAAATCCTGGGCCGGCTGGATGCGGATGACATCGAGGGCATGACCGTGCGGCTCGACCATCTGGTGAAATTTCTGGAAAATCAGGACTGAAGAATGCGCACCGACGTCACTCATTTCAACTGCTCGGTCAGCGATGGCATCGCCGAGGTCTCTCTGTTACGCCCCGAGCGCAAGAACCCGTTGACCTTTGAAAGTTATGCCGAACTGCGCGACTGGTTTCGCGACCTGCACTATGACGACACGATCAAGGCGGTTGTCATTGCACCCAATGGCGGCAATTTCAGTTCGGGTGGTGATGTCCACGATATCATCGGCCCGCTGACAAAAATGAACATGAAAGAGCTGCTGACATTCACCCGGATGACTGGCGATCTGGTCAAGGCGATGGTGAATTGCGGAAAGCCGATCATCGCTGCGGTGGACGGGGTCTGCGCCGGGGCCGGTGCGATTATCGCCATGGCCTCGGATCTGCGCATCGCGACGCCCGAGGCCAAGACCGCTTTCCTGTTTAACCGGGTCGGGCTGGCAGGCTGCGATATGGGCGCCTGCGCAATCCTTCCGCGCATCATCGGTCAGGGTCGTGCGGCTGAACTGCTATATCTGGGCCGGTCGATGAGTGCCGGGGAAGGTCAGTCCTGGGGATATTTCAACCGCGTGGTGCCCGCAGACGAGTTGCTGACCAACGCGCACGATTTGGCCCGTCGCATCGCCGAGGGGCCGTCCTTTGCCAACATGATGACCAAGACGATGCTGGCGCAAGAATGGTCCATGTCCATCGAGCAGGCCATAGAAGCCGAAGCGCAGGCTCAGGCGATTTGCATGCAGGGGCAGGACTTTCACCGGGCCTATCGCGCCTTCGTCGCCAAAGAGCGGCCGGTTTTCGAGGGGGACTGACAATGCGCGTCCGGAACTGTTTGCAAAACGCGCACGGGGGTCGCGATGGCTGATCAGAGTTTTCTGAACTGGCCGTTCTTTGAGGATCGCCACCGCGCGCTGGCCAAAGCGCTTGACGACTGGGCGAGGGCCAACCTTCACGCCGTCGACCATTCGGACACGGATGTCGCCTGCCGTCAGCTTGTGACGATGCTGGGCGAATCCGGGTTTCTGACCCATTCCGCAAGTGAAGACGGGCAGTTGGATGTCCGCAGCTTGTGCCTGATCCGTGAAACGCTGGCCCGCTATGACGGATTGGCTGATTTTTCCTTTGCCATGCAAGGGCTGGGTACCGGCGCGATTTCGCTGTTCGGGGCGCCCGCGCAGAAATCGGAATGGCTGCCCAAAACCCGGTCCGGCCAAGCCATTGCTGCCTTTGCACTGACTGAGCCCCAATCGGGCTCGGACGTGGCCAACTCGACCATGTCAGCCGAAAGAGATGGCGACGCGTTTGTGCTGAATGGCGAAAAGACCTGGATTTCGAACGGCGGCATTGCGGATGTCTATTCGCTGTTTGCCCGTACCGGCGAAGCGCCCGGTGCCAAAGGGCTGAGCGCCTTCATTGTCACCCCGGACCAGCCGGGCTTTGAGATCGCAGAACGACTGGAAACAATCGCACCGCATCCACTGGCGCGGTTGCGGTTTAATGACGTCCGTGTCCCGGTATCATCGATGCTCGGCGCACCCGGCCAGGGCTTTAAGATCGCGATGTCGGTGCTGGATGTGTTCCGATCCACCGTGGCAGCCGCAGCCCTTGGCTTTGCCCGCCGCGCGCTGGACGAAGCCCTAACCCGCGTGACCTCGAGACATGTGCAGGGGTCACCGCTGTTTGATCTGCAAATGGTGCAAGGTCACATCGCCGACATGGCGCTGAATATCGACGCGGCGGCCCTGCTGGTCTATCGCGCCGCCTGGGCTAAGGATGCAGGTGCCCCGCGGGTCACACGCGAGGCAGCGATGGCCAAGCTGTTTGCCACCGATCAGGCGCAGCAAGTTATTGACAAGGCCGTTCAATTACATGGCGGCGACGGTGTGAAATCGGGTGAAGCCGTAGAGAGACTCTATCGCGAAATCAGAGCGTTGCGAATCTATGAGGGCGCATCGGATGTTCAACGCGTGATCATCGCCCGTCAGACTCTGGCGGAACAAGGGGGAAGCTGAAATCATGCTCAAACCATCTGCACATACCGACACATTTGCTCGCGACAACCTGCCTCCGATCGAAAGCTGGCCAGACCTGTTGTTGGAGGGGTTCGACTATCCAGACCAGTTGAATGCGGCGGAAGAGCTGACAGATGCGATGGTCGCTGCTGGCTTGGGCGACAACACTGCGTTGATCGGAAACGGGCGGCGGCGCACTTTTAAAGAGCTGACCGACTGGACCAACCGCTTGGCCCATGCGCTGGTCGACGATCTGGGTGTCCAGCCCGGCAACCGCGTGATGATCCGCTCGGCCAACAACCCCGCCATGGTGGCCTGCTGGCTGGCCGCAACAAAGGCGGGCGCGGTTGTCGTGAACACGATGCCGATGCTGCGGGCGGGTGAGTTGGCCAAATATGTCGAAAAGGCTGAAATCACGCACGCTCTGTGCGACACAAGGCTGATGGACGAGATGATCGCCTGTGCCAAGGACAGCGCGTTCCTCAAGACGGTGGTCGGCTTTGACGGCACGTCGAACCACGATGCCGAGCTTGACCGGCTGGCCTTGGAAAAGCCTGTTGCGTTTGATGCCGTCAAGACATCTCAGGACGATGTTGCCCTGATCGGGTTCACCTCGGGCTCGACCGGAGATCCCAAGGCGACGATGCATTTTCACCGCGACCTTCTGATCATCGCCGATGGGTATGCCGCCGAAATTCTGGGTGTGACGCCCAAAGATGTCTTTGTCGGTTCTCCGCCGCTGGCGTTTACGTTCGGCCTGGGAGGGTTGGCGGTCTTTCCGCTTCGATTTGGCGCGGCGGCCACGCTGCTCGAAAACGCCTCGCCGCCAAATATGGTTGAAATAATTGAGAAATATGGGGCAACAGTGTGTTTTACCGCCCCCACAGCATATCGCGCAATGTTGCGCGCTATGGACGAAGGTGCCGATTTGTCCTCGCTGCGCGCTGCGGTCTCGGCCGGTGAAACCCTGCCGGGACCTGTCTATGATGATTGGATGGAAAAGACCGGCAAGCCGATGCTGGATGGGATCGGCGCAACCGAGATGCTGCATATCTTCCTGACGAACCGGTTCGAGGATCACAAACCCGCCTGCACCGGCAAGCCCGTCACGGGCTATGAGGTAAAGGTCATCGGCCCGGATGGCAAAACACTGGCCCCGGGCGAAATCGGACGACTTGCTATACGCGGCCCGACCGGCTGCCGTTACTTACGCGGCGAACGCCAGGACGAATATGTCCAGAACGGCTGGAACATCTCGGGCGACGCTTTCTCGATGGACGAAGAGGGTTATTTCCATTTCGCCGCGCGCAACGACGATATGATCGTGTCGTCGGGCTACAACATCGCCGGCCCCGAGGTCGAGGCCGCGCTGTTGGCACATGCCGCAGTCGCAGAATGCGCCGTTATCGGTGTGCCCGACGATGAGCGCGGGTCAATCGTGCAGGCGCATGTTGTTCTGTCGTCAGGCTACGTGCCCGACGAGGCCTTGATTGATGAGTTGAAGGACCACGTAAAGGCGTCGATCTCTCCTTACAAATACCCCCGTTCGATCATCTTCACCAAAGCGCTGCCAAAAACCGAAAGCGGCAAGATCCAGCGCTTTAGACTGAAAGAAACACGATGAGTACCGAAGCCTACAACCCCGAAGCCGAGGGGGCGCAAATGGGCTTTGCCGAGGCTATGTCTTATGGCGACTACCTGCATTTGGACAATCTTCTGGCCCAGCAGCACCCTCTGAGCGGCGCGCATGATGAGTTGCTGTTCATCATCCAACATCAGACAAGTGAGCTTTGGATGAAGCTGGCAATCCATGAACTGGCCGCCGCACGCACTGCTTTATGCTCGGGCGATACGTCTGGAATGTTCAAGATGCTGGCCCGTGTCAGCCGGATTTTCGAGCAGTTGAACAATGCCTGGGACGTGTTGCGCACGATGACGCCCGCAGATTACACCAGATTTCGCGAAGTATTGGGCCCGTCTTCGGGGTTTCAGTCCTATCAGTATCGGATGATCGAATACGTGCTGGGCAACCGAAACCCCAACATGCTGAAACCGCACGCTCATCTGCCCGAAGTGCATCAGATGCTGCTAGACGAGCTTGCGCGCCCCAGCTTTTACGACGAGGTGGTGCGGTTGCTGTTCCGCGCGGTCGACGGGCACGAAAACAATGTCCCGGCGCCGCAACTGGATGCGCCTCATACCGCGCTCGCCGAGATTCAGAAGCGGTGGAAAGTCGTTTACGAGAACATTGACGACTATTGGACATTGTACCAGCTTGCCGAAAAGATGGTCGATCTCGAGGACTATTTCCGCCGCTGGCGCTTTAATCATGTAACCACCGTAGAACGGGTAATCGGGTTCAAGCGCGGCACCGGCGGCACATCCGGTGTGCAATATCTGCGCCGGATGCTGAGCGTTGAACTTTTCCCTGAACTCTGGAACCTGCGCGGAGAGCTTTGAACCATGTCGCTACCCAAGAAACACCTGTTCGACATCCCCGATGACGTGATCTATCTGGATGGCAATTCGCTGGGTCCCCTACCCCGCGGAGCGGTGGAACGGGCAGCCGAAGTGATGACCCAGGAATGGGGCGTCAGTCTGATCCGCGCCTGGAACACCGCCGACTGGATGTCATTGCCCAAACGCGTTGGCGACCAAATAGCCGGTTTCATCGGTGCACCCGAGGGATCAGTCGCAACCGGCGACACCCTGTCGATCAAGGTCTATCAGGCGCTGGCGGCTGCATTGAAAATGCGCCCTGATCGCAAGGTGATCCTGTCGGATAACGGTAATTTTCCAACCGACCTCTATATGGCGCAGGGTCTGATCAGCACGATCGACAAAGGGTACGAACTGCGCACCCCGCCTCCAGAGAGTCTGACCGATCATATCTCGGATGAGGTTGCCGTGATCATGCTGACTCAGATCGACTACCGCACAGGCAAGATGCACGACATGGCCGATATCACACGTCGCGCGCATGAGGTCGGGGCGGTGATGATCTGGGATCTCGCCCACAGTGCGGGTGCCGTGCCCGTGGACATGACCGGCTGCAACGCCGAGTTTGCGGTCGGTTGTACGTACAAGTATTTCAACGGTGGCCCGGGCGCACCGGCATTCATCTACGCTCGCCCCGACATCGCAACAGACATTCAACCGGCGCTGTCCGGTTGGTTGGGTCACGAGGCGCCTTTCGCAATGGACCTGGACTATCGCCCCGCCATGAGCACCGAGCGCCTGCGTGTCGGCACCCCCTCGATCATTCAGCTTTCCATTCTGGAACATGCAATGAAAGCCTGGGATGGCGTGACCATGGAAGAGATCCGGGCTGCGTCAATCGAACTGTCCGAAACCTTCATTGCCGAGGTCGAGGCCCGCTGCCCACAGCTTACGCTGGCCTCACCGCGGGATTCGGATCAGCGCGGCTCACAGGTCTCGTTCGCGTTTGAAAACGGTTATCCGGCGATGCAGGCGGTGATTGATCGCGGTGTTATCGGCGACTTTCGCGCGCCCAATATTATGCGCTTTGGCTTCACGCCGCTCTATCTGGACAAAAACGACGTTATCCGGGCCAGCGAGATAATCGAGGATGTTCTGAACACAGAAAGCTGGCGCGAGCCGAAGTATCAGGTCAGATCGCGCGTCACCTAAATCGCGAGGAAGAGAAAGCTTGGCATACCTGTTTACCCCGATCGATGGCCATTCAGGAACCGCCCGCAAAGCGGCCGAATGGACCGAGCCGCGCCTATCGTATTCCAAGCTCCACCCGCTCGACAGGGGCTACGGCCCGCCGCCGAAACTCGGTGCGGCCGAGGGCGAGGAAAAGGCGCAAACGGTAAAGGCAATCTGAGGATTCATGCATTTTACGCTGCACCAAAAAGTCCTGTTCAAACACTGCGACCCGGCGGGGATCGTCTTTTATCCGCGTTATTTCGAAATGATCAACGACGCCGTTGAATCCATGTTCAGCGAACTTCTGGAATGGCCCTTTGAAAGCATGCACCCGGACAGGGGTATGCCAACCGTTGCGTTCAACGTAACGTTCACGGCACCTAGCAGGCACGGTGATCATCTGGACCTGAATATCACCATCAATCGGATCGGAGGATCCAGCATGACTTTGCAGACTGTCGCGACGAGCCGTGAAGAAACCCGCTTTGTCGCGGATCAGACACTGGTCTGCGTCAATGCGGCGGGTCGACCATCGCGATGGCCCGAGGCCGTGCGCAACAAAATAGTCAGTATCTTGGAGGAAACCGCGTGACAGGCCAAACTATTCAGCCCGAGGGATGGGCGCCCGCGCTTGGTTACGCCAACGGGATGCTGATGGCAGATGGCACCCTTCATATTGGCGGGCAGATCGGGTGGAACAAGGATAAGGTCTTTGAAAAACACGATTTTATCGGCCAGATGGAACAAGCCCTTAACAACATTGCCGCAATCGTGCGGGCTGCCGGTGGTGATGTCACGGATATTGGCCGGTTGACCTGGTTCGTGAAGGACAAAGAAGAATACATCGCCAAACAACGTGAGGTTGGCCAGGCATACCGGCGCGTTTTTGGCAAGCACTTCCCGGCCATGTCGATGCTGATCATCAAGGATCTTGTCGAGGATGAAGCCCTGATCGAAATCGAAGCCACCGCCTTTATCGCGCCGGGCTAAGACCTTCGGCGCGGTTGCGTGCGGTATTGTGCGTCCGCCGATCCAGCGCGCCTGTCTTTCGGAAATAGCGGCTCAGAGAGGTCGATTGTGCCGACCAGGGGCAGCTTTACGTTGCAGGTCCAGCATGCGCTGCCGGTTCTTTTCGACCTCTCGAAATGCCTGTATCGCGCCACTTTCATATTGCTTTGCCCAGGCTTTCTTGTTCGGAGCGCCGTACCAAGCCGCGGCCTGATGGGTGAAATACGGGTTCCACAAATGCGGACGGCCGATAGCCACAAGATCTGCCCGGCGTGTATGCAGGATTGTGTTGACCTGCGCAGGTTCGGTGATCGCGCCCACGGCCATCGTGGCGATTTTGAGTACATTGCGCACAGCCTCGGCCAGATGGGTCTGGAACATACGCCCATAAATCGGCTCTTGATCCGGAATGGTCTGGCCAGCGGATACGTCAATCAGATCGCAGCCCGCATCGCGGAACGCCTCGGCGATGCCGATCAGGTCCGCTTCGGTCAGGCCACCCTCTTTCCAGTCGGTGCCGGAAACGCGGACAGCCATCGGGCGATCGACAGGCCACGCGGCGCGCATCGCCCGGAACACGTCCAGCGGGAAACGCAGCCGGTTTTCGAGTCTGCCGCCGTAATCGTCACTCCGCTGGTTGGTAAGCGGCGACAGGAACGATGCCAGTAGGTACCCGTGGGCGCAATGCAGCTCGATCATGTCGAATCCGGCGCGCGCGGCGCGTTTGGTGGCCTGCACGAAATCGCCCTTGATCCTGTCCATTCCTGAGCGGTCCAGTTGCAGCGGAACCTGGCTGACACCATCAAACCAGGGGATCGGAGACGCCGAGACCACTGGCCAATTCGCATCCGCATCCGCGATGGGGTGGTCCATCTTCTCCCAACCCAGTTGAGTCGACCCCTTGCGGCCCGCGTGACCGATCTGCATTGCGACCTTCGCCGCCGAGGTCGCATGGATCATGTCCACGATCTCTTTCCACCCGGCCTCCTGCTCGTCATTCCAAAGGCCCGGGCATCCTTCGGTAATGCGAGCATCCGCCGAAGGGCAGGTCATTTCGGTATAGATCATGCCGGCACCGCCATGAGCGTGGCCGACATAGTGCACCTTGTGCCAATCATTGGGCACACCGTCGCCGTCACAGCTGTATTGTGCCATTGGCGACATCACCACGCGGTTCATCAATTCCATCTCGCGCAGCCTGAATGTCGCGAACATCGGGGTTGGGCGGGATTTGGTCAGATCCTCGCCGGTTTCGCGCAGATGGCGCCCGTACCATTCGTCATCGGCCTTGCGAACGAATTCAGCATCGCGAACGATCAGGTTGTCATAGGTTATCGACTTGGCACGGCACATTACGACCATGGCGAACTGATACGGGTCCATGTCCCATGAGCGGTTCATATGTTCAAACCAGGCCAGCGAAACATCGGCATTGTGCTGAATGATCTGGCAGGGCACGCGGCGGGCCTCGTCGTAGGCTTTGAACGCCGCCTGCACGTCGGCCTCTCCATGCTCCAGCAGGGCGTCCGCCAGCGCGATGGCGCATTCCATCGCCAGTTTGGTGCCGGACCCGATGGAGAAATGCGCACTGGCTTTGGCATCGCCAAGAATGACGATGTTATCGACATGCCAGTTTTCACAGAAAACGCGCGGAAAATTGCGCCAGTTCGAGCGGTTCAGCAGAAGTGGGTGGCCCTGAAGCTCTTGGGCAAAAAACTCCTCAAGTTTCGCCTTCGACCCCTCTTCATCAAACTCTTCGAACCCGTGGCCCTGCCAGGTGGCTTCGTCCATCTCGAACACCCAGGTCGAGTGATCCTGCTCGTACTGATAGCAATGCGCCACCATATGGCCGTGCGCGGTCTCGCGGAAGAAATAGTTGAACTCTTTCATCGGGCGGGTCGACCCCATCCAGCAGAACCGGTTCGACTTCCAGGTGGTCGAGGGTTGGAACCCCTCTTTGTGGTACGCGCGGATGGCCGAATTGATGCCGTCACACGCGACGATAACATCGGAGTCTGAAAAGCGCGTCTTAAGGTCCTCGGGCCTGATCTCGACGCCAAACTCCATTCTGACGCCCAATTCCAGGCATCGATCTTGCAGGATCGTCAGCAATGTCTGGCGTGAGGTGCCGCAGAACCCGTTGCCCGCACAGCGCATCTCACGCCCCTTGAAGTGGATTGCAACGTCATCCCAATAGGCAAACTCGTCCTTGATCCGGTCAAAGACAGGTTTGTCGCGGCTCAGGAACTCGTCCAGCGTTTCGTCCGAAAACACCACGCCAAATCCAAAGGTGTCATCAGCCCGATTACGTTCGAACACCTCAACCTGCCAGTCCGGTCGCGCCTTCTTGGTCAACAGAGCCGTATAAAGCCCACCCGGGCCACCCCCGACTACGGTGATTTTCATATGCTTCCCTCCGGGTGCGCACGTGCAATATATGTGCATTAGCACATAATATGAAATTGTTTAAGCTTAAAGTTTCTGCTAGCGTTAAGTTCGGCAGACAAGTTGAGGCCATTGGATTTCACCATGAAGATCGAAGATCTAGATCCGCCGGAATACCATCTGACGATGCTAAATGGTCAGATACGCGAGATGATGAACGCGGTTCTGCGCCCGCATGGTTTGAAGCTGGTTGAATGGCGCATGATGCAATGCCTCGCGGATCAGGGTGACTTATCGGTTTGCGATCTGGCCTCTCTTGCGGTGATCGAGCGCACCGCAACCAGTCGCATGATCGATCGCTTGGTCGACAGAGGGTTTGTTTCCAAGACGCAGATGGAAGATGACCGGCGGTATGCTCGCGTGTCGTTGCGCGCAGCTGGGCGAGACAAACTGAATGCCTGCAACACAGATGTTGACACAACGCGCGCGCAGCTATTTGACGGGCTCAGCCAGGCCCAAATCAGCGATTTACTGACCGCGCTGAAACGGCTGCAGCGGAATTCGGCCGGAATCGCACAGGACCTCAGCCGTGCGCCTCGCCGCAACGTGATGACTGGTCGCTAAGCAAAAGACCCGAACCCATCGTCGGCTCGGCGCTGGATCACAAGAAGGTGGATCGTTTTTTCGGCGCTGTTCTGCAAGGATGTAGACAACTCCGTTTTCGCACTCGAAAGCCGCCGATATGCACCGTTTGGCGGGAAATGAATGGATCAAAAGCGCTGAGCGTGGTAGGTCGCAATACCGCCCACAAAAAGCGACGGGCCAGCTTTGTTGGCAGCATTGTCATACAGTTGTTGTGAAACGCCAACAAAAGTCTCGTCGACCAAAAAAACTGAAAGGTACCCTATGTCTTTTTCCAGCAGCTCTTCCATTTCGCGCCGCAAGTTCCTTGCCACGACGACCGCCAGTGCTGCGGCCATCACTCTGCACCCCTTCTCGGTTGCTGCGGCCAACAATCAGGCACATTTGCGGATCATGGAAACCACAGATATCCATGTCCACGTCTTCCCGTATGACTACTATGCGGACAAACCCCGCGACACCGTGGGCCTGTCGCGCACGGCTTCGATCATCAACGACATCCGGTCAGAGGCGACAAACTCGCTGCTGGTCGACAATGGCGACTTTCTGCAGGGCAACCCGATGGGCGACTATATCGCCTATGAACGCGGAATGAAGGACGGCGACAGCCACCCGATCATCAACGCGTTCAACACCGTTGGCTACGACGCTGCCACGCTGGGCAACCACGAATTCAACTATGGCCTAGAGTTTCTGGACAAAGCACTGGCTGGCGCGGACTTCCCGGTCGTGCTTGCAAATGTGGTCAAGGAAAAGGGCGCGAGCCCGCGCGATGACACACCGCTGGTCAAGCCCTATGCCATCCTTGATCGCGAAATCGAAATGGGTGACGGCACAAAACATCCGATCAAAGTCGGGGTCATCGGCTTTACGCCGCCGCAAATCATGAACTGGGATCGCCGACATCTTGAGGGCAACGTTCAGACCCGTGACATCGTCGAGACGGCACAAGCCTATGTGCCCGAGATGAAAGAACAGGGATGCGATCTGATCATCGCATTGTCACATTCGGGGATTGGTGGCGCCGACCACGAAGATGGTATGGAAAACGCTTCGGTCGTTCTGGCTGGTGTCGATGGCATCGACGCACTGGTCACCGGCCACAATCACCTTGTCTTCCCCTCACCGACATTTGCAGATCGTCCGGGGATTGATGTGGAAAAAGGCACCCTGATGGGCAAACCTGCGGTCATGGGCGGCTTCTGGGGGTCGCACCTTGGCCTGCTGGACCTGCTGCTGGAACGCGACGGTAATGAATGGCGCGTCGTGACCACCACTTCCGAGGCGCGGCCGATTTCCAAGCGTAACGAGGACCGCTCGATTACCGCTCTGGTCGGCGATGATCAAAAGGTACTCGACTCGGTCGCGAAAGATCATGACGAAACGCTGGCCTATGTCCGACGCGCGGTTGGCAAGACGTCTGCCCCGCTTCACAGCTATTTCGCTTTGGTCGCGGATGACCCGTCTGTGCAGATCGTGTCAATCGCACAGAAATGGTACGTCGAAGAGATGCTTAAAGGCACTGAGCACGAAGCGCTGCCGATCCTGTCCGCCGCTGCGCCCTTTAAGGCAGGTGGCCGGGGTGGCCCGGAATACTATACCGATGTTCCGGTGGGTGACGTTGCCATCAAGAACGTGGCCGATCTGTACCTCTATCCGAATACCGTGCGCGCGGTCCGCGTGAACGGGGCGCAGGTGCGGGGCTGGCTGGAACGGTCGGCAGGTATGTTCAATCAGGTCGAGGCCGGTGCCGAGGACGCTATTCTGCTGAACCCAGACTTCCCGTCCTACAATTTCGATGTGATGGACGGCGTGACCTATCAGATCGACCTGTCCCAGCCGTCGCGCTTTGGACCAAAGGGCGAAGAAATCAACTCCGATGCGGCGCGGATCGTGAACCTTGCCTTCAACGGCGAGCCGGTTACCGATGACATGGAGTTCATCATCGCCACCAACAATTACCGCGCATCGGGCGGCGGCTCTTTCCCCGGCGCTCTGGGTGACACGATCGTATTCGAAGCGCCGGATACCAACCGCGACGTCATCGTGCGCTATATCGTCGAGCAGGGCACAATCGATCCGAAAGCGGACGCCAACTGGTCGTTTGCGCCGCTTGAGAACACCACCGTATTGTTCGAAACCGGCCCGAAAGCCCGGGACTACATGAACGACGTCAAAGGTGTCGCAATCGAGGATGCCGGAGAAGGCGCCGATGGCTTCGCGGCGTTCCGCATCAAGCTTTGATCCGGTCAATCTGTTTGGCGGGCGGTTCGCCCGTCAACATTGCCTAGATGTGGCGGGCCAACGATATGTTGGCCCGCTCGGTACTTGCGTCAGGCGCGATTTGCGAAAGTCGGTTCTTTCATCGCGGTGCCATAACTGCGGAACAGTTCGAGCGTCGCATTATAGCTTTCCATTACCTTCGCGAAATCCGGGTTGGCTGCCGCGTTTTCGGCCATTACCTCGGCCACGGCGGCTTTGAGCGCTGCGTTGATCTCGTCCGAGAAACTGCCGAACATCACGCCTTCTTCCGCAAGATTCTTGAACGCAACGGCGTTGAAATAATCGAACTGTGCGGATGTCTCTGCATACGAAGCCTCAGCCGCGTTTGCGATGACAGCTTGCAGGTGGGCAGGAAGCTCTTCATAGGCTTCTTTGTTGACTATAATCTCAAGGATTGCCGATGGCTCGTGGAAGGCGGGCAGGTAGCAGTAGTTCGCCACCTTCTGCAGACCAAACGCCTGATCAAGAAGCGGGCCGACCCATTCGGTGGCGTCGATTGCACCGGATTGGAACGACGGGAAAATCTCTTGCGGCGGCAACAGCACGGCGTTGACGCCAAGCTTGCGCATCGCCTCGCCACCAAGCCCCGCGATCCGCATGTTCAGGCCCGAGAAATCCTCGACGCTTTCAATCGGGCTGCGGAACCAACCCGCCGCCTGAATACCCGAGTTCCCGCTTGCGAACGGTTTCAGGTTTTGCTTGCCATAAATCTCGTCCCAGATCTCTTGCCCGCCGCCATAGCGCAGCCAGCCGAGGGTCTCGATCGCAGTCATTCCGTAGGGGATGGCCGAGAAGAAATGGTAGGCCGAGTTTTTGCTGGCATTGTAATAGGGCGTGGAATGGCCAATTGGTGCGGTGCCCTGCGATACGGCGTCTTCCACGCCAAAGGGCGGTACCAGTTCGCCGCCGGAAAAGACCTTGAGTGTCAGTTGGCCGTCGGACATCGCATTCACGCGATCGGCGAAGGTTGTCACGTTGGTGCCAATCCCCGGCGCGCGGGACGGAAACGAGGTGGGCAGGTTCCACTCGATCTTTCCCTGCGCAATCGCCGGAGCGGCCAGTGCGGTCGCCGGTGCGCCCATAATCCCGGCTTTGAGTAGGTCACGTCTTTTCATTCGAAAAATCCTCCTGTTGTGTTTGCGTTTCTTTCTATCTGAACACTTCCGGCAAAGCCGTCGCAAGGGCCGGAAACGTCGCGACCAGCGCGATTGCGCAAAGTTGCAGCAACACGAAAGGTGCAATCGCGCGGTAGATGTCGGTTGTGGTGATGTCTGACGGGGCTACGGATCGGAAATAGAACAGCGCGAAACCGAAAGGGGGCGTCAGGAACGAGGTTTGCAGGTTCATCGCGACAAGCACCGCAAACCAGACCGGATCGATTTCCGTTGCCAGAATGACCGGCCCCACAATGGGAATAACGATGTAGATGATCTCGATGAATTCAAGCACGAAACCAAGAACAAAGATCACGATCATGGTGACCAAAAGCATGCCATATGCGCCTCCGGGCACGGCACCAAGAACGTTGGCAACAATTTCGTCGCCCTCAAACCCACGAAACACCAGCGACAGAATGCTCGAGGCGATCACGATCCCGAAAACCATGCCCGACATCAGGGCGGTTTCCTTCAGCGCCCGGCCCAGCACCGATACGCGCAACAAAGTGACTGCTGCCCAAAGAAGGCCGAGAACAAGGATCGCAAGCGCCACGACCGTCAGCACCGTCCCGGGTGTGAAACTGAGCGTGCCCGAGGAAAAATCGACCCGCAATAGCCCAAGGGCGCTTGCCGGGACCAGAGCGACAGCATAGGCCCCAAGCATGAAGCTGACCCGCGCGGCTTTGGCCGAGGTCTGAGCCGCAGCGATCAAAAGTGCCCCCGCAGCACCAACTGCAGCAGCTTCGGTCGGGGTTGCCACACCGGCCAGGATGGATCCCAGGACCGATACGATCAGTGTCAATGTAGGAAGAAGATCAACCCAGAGCGATCCGCTGGCAGATTGTTCTAGCTCGACCACCGGGATCGCCGCGCCTGATCGTCCAAGGCGAAAGACTGCGTAGATCCCATAAAGCGCCACAAGAAGAAGCCCAGGAACCAGCGCCCCTGCAAACAGGTCAGCAACAGTCACCGGTTCGGGTGCAAAATTGCCGGCGTTCAGCTGCGCCTCGAGATAGGCGTTGGAAATCTGATCGCCAAGCAGAACCAGAACGATCGATGGCGGGATGATCTGACCCAGCGACCCGCTGGCGCAAATCAGCCCGCTTGCGGTGTGTTTGTCGATGCCCGCCCGCAGCAGCGTCGGCAGGCTGATCGTTCCCAGCATGACGATTGTTGCGCCGATGATCCCGGTCGATGCCGCAATCAGCGCGCTAACGGACAGAACCGCCAACGCCAAACCGGATCTGCGGCGCCCAAAAAGACCGTTGATGGATGTCAGCATCCGTTCGGCCTGCCCCGACTGATCAAGCAAAATGCCCATCAACACGAACAACGGGACCGCCAGAAAAAGCCGGTTCTCCATGATACCAAAGACGCGCTGCGGAATGGCCTGCATCAGAACCAGGTCAAATTCTCCGAAAGCTGCCGCGACAAAGGCGACAAGGGTTGGCACGCCCGCGATCACGAACATGACCGGCAAACCGCTTATGATCCCTGTCATCAGGGTCAGAAAGAGGACGAGCAGCCAGATGGCCTCAATTGTCATTGCCGACCTTTCCCCCAAAAACTGTCACCAGAGCAACAAGGATCACGAGTATGCACATCACGATCACCGTGCCTTTGACAAGGAAAAGACCACCAAGCCCACCGGTTTCGCGGGACCCTTCTAGGATGGCGAATGAGGCAACGACAATCGGCCAGGCGTTGACCAGAAGAAGGCCGAATACAGGCAGAACAAGAAACAAAGTACCCACACGCTCGATCACTCTGACCGCGCGCTTGCCAAGCCGGTTGCTGAACACATCGACCCGCACATGACGGCCGTTCCAATAGGCAAACGGCACCGCAAAAACGACGAGAATGGCGAAGGCGTAAGTCACCAGGTCCTGAAGCTCGAGAAACCCCACACCCATGACATAGCGCAGAACGACTATGACGATCTGGCCCGCGAATACCACGCCGACGCATGCCAGACAAACCGCAAGAACGACTCCCATCGAATGCCGCGAAGCGGCCTCTAATGTCTTGATGATGCTGTGCATTTACTCCTGCCTCTGCGCTATCGCGTCCGATGCCAACACCTGGGTCGCGATCCCGTCAGGCCTTGATGGTTGACCACAGAATGCTTGTCAATGTGCCAGCGATCACATTGATAATTTGGTCGTGTTGCGCCCTCCGTCGGAAACCGACGCTTCTGATTTCACAATGGGACTGAATTCCGATTTCATCTCATGCCAGGTCAATATTCAGCCAGCGTGGCGGCCCGTCCTGCAGCGTTTCAGGGCCTTGAAATTTGGAATAACTTCTAACATTATTTGTATAATAGCGCACATATGACGGAGAAAGCTGAGTGAATTCACGCAAAAAGAGCTATCGTGACGTTAAAACGGAGATCCTTGCTCGAATTCGCGACAAAACGTGGGCACCGGGTGTTGCCGTCCCCGGAGAGGCCGATTTAGCCATCGAGTTTGGATGCGCCCGCGCGACCGTAAACCGGGCGATGCGCGAGCTTGCCGAGGATGGGTATCTACAGCGAAAGCGCAAGGCAGGCACCCGGGTCAATCCAAACCCGATCCGCAACGCCAAATTCGCCATCCCCCTTATTCGCACCGAGATCGAAGAGACCGGAGCAGAATATCGCTATAGTCTTGTCAAGCGCGAGGTTTTGCCCGCGCCCGAGTGGCTGCGCGCCCGATTGGGTCTTGAAGAAGAGGCCCGTGTTTTGCACCTGCGCTGCATGCATTATGCCGGCGGCAAGCCCTTTCAGTTCGAAGATCGATGGATCAATATCAAAGCCGTGCCCGAGGTTGAGGATGCCGATTTTCAAAGCTGTGGACCCAACGAATGGTTGGTCAAGACAATCCCCTACACCGATGTTGAAATCCGTTTCTATGCAAGCGCGGCGGATGTCTCTTTGGCAGAGTTGCTGATGGTCAAAGACGGAGAAGCCATCTTTGTCGCCGAACGGACCACATGGCTTGACGGGGAACCTGTCACTTTTGCCCGAATGAGTTTCGGGCGCGGTTATTCGATGACGGCGCGGCTATAGGTCGGTCTGAAACTACGTCATCTGTGTCGCTAAGAACCCTGCGAAGATGCAGCGCGAAACGCCTCATAGTCGCGCGCCATCGCGTCCACCGCCAGATCGAAAAGACGCTGCCCGTCGTTCTTGTTCGCCAATGCCGAATGAGAGCCTACGCGGCCATCCGGAAACATCTCGCGATGCTCATCGGGCGGGCCGTGACGGTCGCCTGCATGAGAAAGGATGAATGCGCGCGAAAGCTTCTCGGGCGGGTTTTCGGCACCGCCGTGGACAATCCCAAGCCGCGCCTGCGTAATCGCGACTTCGGACGGTGTCGCATGCATACCCTCCCAATCGCCATAAAGCGCAGTTCGCAAGGCGTTGACCTCGGGGTATTCCCACCAACTGCGCACGCGAAACGACAGCGCGCCCATGTTCCGAATTACGTCTTGCAGCGGCTCGAGGTTCGCACCGTGGCCGTTCAAAACATAGAACCGTCGAAACCCGTGCCGAGCAAGCGCTGACACAACCTGCTGAAACAACTCCGAAAAAAGCGATGCACTTACCGACACTGTGCCGGGGAAGCTCATGTTGAAGGGTGCAGGCGTATAGGGCATTTCGGGCGCGACGATCGCTGCGACCCGCTCGGCCGCTGCAAAGGCGATCTCGCGGGCGCAAATGGTGTCGGTCCCGATCAAACCGATCGGCCCGTGCTGCTCGGTCGACCCAATTGGCAGGATAATTGCGTCGCTGTCAGCCAGATAGTCTTCCACCTCGGTCCAGCGCATCGTTTCCAGTTTCATCGTTGGTTTCGCCTCACCTGCCAAACTCTACCGCAAACCCGTTCGGGCCTGTGCGTCTTGCGCAGCCTATGCGATCCGCGAGTGCCGCAGAAACTCTAATTCGCGCGGCCCACAGACCTTGCTTTGCCCTTTCAAGCACATCGCTGCACGCAAGGCGACTGCGCCGCCGCCTGAACCAGCGAGGTTTGCGGTCAACGCCGCCTGCTCAGACTGGTGCGCGCCATGAGAAAGCATTAAAAGTATGCACATAAAGATATTTTCCTGATTTGGAGATCCGAATGACCTGGAAGCCCTTCCTCAACGAAACCGTCAAGCGCATCGGCGCGTTTCAAAAGCATTCCCCGGATGTTTTTGAGGGTTTCAACAAGATGTCAGCAGCTGCCAAGACCAACGGTGCGCTTTCGGAAAAGACCAAAGAACTGATCGCCCTTGGTATTGCGATTTCAACCCGCTGCGACAGCTGCATCGGGTTCCACACCAAGTCTCTGGTACGCCTGGGCACCACCCGAGAAGAGTTCATCGAGGCGTTGACAATGATCAGCTATATGGGCGGCGGTCCAGCGATTGCGTACAGCGGAAAAGCGTTGGAAGCCTACGATGAGTTTACTGGCGATAGCGCCTGATCTGGCTAAGCCGAAAATCGTGACGGCCGACGGGCTGTCACCTTTGTTTAACGTGCCCAGCCCTTAGCTTGCGGCCTCATTCGAGCCCATCTTGCGTTCCAACCAGCGCACGAAGGCGCTGATGATCAGGACCAGAACCAGATATTCCAAGATCAGCAGCGAATAAATCTCAAGCGGACGATACTCGGTAACCACCAGCTCGTTTGCCCGCCTGGTCAGTTCCTGCATGCCGATGACAGAGGCAAAGGCCGACATCTTGACGATGTAGATGAACTGGTTGGCAAGGGGCGGCAGAATGCGGCGGATCGCTTGCGGCAGGATCACATAACGCATGGTCTGCATATAGTTCAGACCGACGGTTTGCGCCGCCTCGGACTGGCCGCGAGGGATCGATTGAATCCCCGAACGATAGATTTCGGCCGTGAAAGCGCTGTCGGAAATCACCAGAGTGATGATCGCCCCCCAGAACGGATCGATTGACACGTTGAAGCCGACGATAGACGCCAGAACGACCGGAAGCCCATAGAACACCCAGAATAGAAGCGGCAACAAGGGAACGGCGCGGACAAATTCGATATACACGCGCGACGGCATGCGAATGAGGCGATTGCTGCTCATCCCCGGTAAGGCGACGATCAGCCCCAGGATCATCGAAAGCACCGCCGCTATGATCGACATCTGGATCGTCGCGCCCATCCCGCTAACCAGAAACTTGATATTGGTCCAGCCCGCCGGATTGGTCGGATCGATCACATACCAGCCCCAGGTTCCAGGGGCGGAATTGCATCCCGACAACACCAGCAGAAGCCCGAAGACTGAGAGCAGTCTGAGTTTCATTTCGTCACTCCTAATGCTGCAGGATCTGGTCCAGGAACTGCCTGCACCGTTCCGATTTTGGTGATGTGAAGAAGTCCTCGGGCTTTCCCTCTTCGACAATTTCGCCATGGTCCATAAAGACCATCCGATCTGCCGCCTTGCGCGCGAAACCCATTTCATGGGTGACGCAGATCATGGTCATGCCATCCTCGGCCAGACCAACCATCACGTCGAGAACCTCGTTGATCATCTCGGGATCAAGCGCCGAGGTCGGTTCATCAAACAGCATGATCTTTGGTTGCATGCACAAGGACCTGGCAATCGCCACACGCTGTTGCTGGCCTCCGGACAATTGCGCCGGTCGTTTATGCGCCTGTTCCGGTATGCGCACGCGTTCGAGATAGGACATCGCTATCTCTTCGGCCTCTTTCTTGGACTTCTTGAGGGCCACGGTCGGACCAAGCATAAGATTCTGCAAAATGGTCAGATGCGGAAAAAGATTGAATTGCTGAAAAACCATGCCAACTTCAGACCGAATGCGCCCGATCGAGTCGGTGTCATCACCAAGCTCGATACCATGCACCTTGATGGTGCCGGACCCATGGGTTTCCAGGTGATTGATACACCGGATGAATGTTGATTTTCCCGAACCGGAGGGGCCGCATACAACGATCTTTTCGCCTTCGGCAACGCTGATTGAAATGTCCTTTAGAACATGGAAGTCGCCGTACCACTTGTTCAGGCCTTCGACTTCGATTGCAACGGCGGCGCTGCCGGACATCTGCATCCCCCTTAACTTCTCGCTATTGCCATTTTGTATGCACATTATGTTTACACGCGCAAGAAAAAAGGCCATGGTAATCTATCAATCAGTCAACAATGCCGCGATCAACAACAAGGAGTGTAGTATGAAAAAACTTATCAAAAATGGGCTGGCAGCAACTTTCATGGCCCTTGTTGGGTCATCGGTCGCGGCCCAGGATGCAGGGCAATCGGCGCTGATTGAAATTCTGGAAACCGGCACGCTCAAGGTCGGGACCACGGGTGACTGGAACCCGATGTCACTCAGAAACCCGGCCACGAACACATTCGAAGGCTACGATATCGACGTGATGAAACAACTTGCCGCCGATCTCGACGTCGAGCTTGAACTGGTGCCCACCGACTGGAAAACGCTTGTAAACGGGGTTGTGGCCGGCAACTACCACCTTACGGGCTCGGCATCGATCAGCCCGGCGCGGATGAAGGCAGCTGGTTTCTCAGAAAGCTATATCGGCGTTGAAATCCTTCCGTTCACCACAGCGGACAAGATCGACCGTTTCGACGGCTGGGATTCAATCAACAAGCCCGAAGTGGCCGTTGCCGCCACCCTGGGGACAACGTTCGAACGGCAGGTCAAAGCCTGGTTCCCAGATGCAGATATCAAGATTGTCGAGGCCCCGGCTCTTGGCCATCAAGAGGTCCTTTCGGGCCGTGCAGATGTCTTTGTAACCTCGAACATCGAAGGTTCGACCCTGATCGCGAAATTCCCGAATGTACGCCAGATCCCTGTCGAGGCACCACGCGCCAAGACACCAATCGCGATGATCGTGCCACAGCGTGATCAGGTCTGGATCAACTATGTGAACAACTGGATCAAACTGAAAAAGTCGCAGGGGTTCTTTGACGAAGTCGCCGCCCGTTGGGGCCTGAACTAAAGCGCCAAATTCAGGCGCGCGCTCCGCGCGCCTGTCCGCCTACCTGGCTGGCTGCGCCACCATTATTGTAAAGTCGCCCAGTCGCAATCCTCAGTTATTCGAGCCAACGCAACCCGTCGCCGCTGCCGGCGCACATGTCGCCGAGCCGTGAAACTCGTAACTCGGCGCGCCGCGCGATTTTGGTTTTTAACTCGGTCAATTTGACCTATTTTTCTGATCGATCGAGAACTGACAAATGACCGGCAACAAATACATGGCCAAAGATTCCCACAGACAGACAAAGGTAACTTCAAGCCATTGGGGGGCGTTTGAGGTGGATGTCGAAGGCGACCGAATTGTCGCCACGCGGCCTTTTGCTCATGACCCTTCGCCAACAGGCATTCCCAACGTTCTTCCAGAGGCGGTGCATCACCGGACACGGGTTACGCGCCCGGCAATCCGGCTTGGCTGGCTGGAACAGCGCAGCCGTAACGGGCGAGGCCGAGACGACTTTGTCGAACTTCCCTGGGACGAAGCGCTGGATATCGCAGCGAATGAGATTGACCGCGTGCGCCAGACCCATGGCAATCAGGCGATTTTCGGCGGGTCCTACGGTTGGGGTTCCGCAGGCCGTTTTCATCACGCCCAAAGCCAGGTCCATCGCTTTCTCAACGCCGCAGGCGGCTATGTTGCGTCCTTTGGCAGCTACTCGACGGGGTGCGCCCAATCGATCATGCCACATGTGTTCGGAGTGAATTTCCTGACGCTCAACTACGAACATCAGGACAGCTGGCAAACCATCTACGATCACACAGAAACACTTGTGATGTTCGGCGGGATCAACCCCAAGAACTCTCAAGTCAGCATGGGCGGCATAACCCAGCACGAAACCGCGAACTGGTTTGACAGATTTCTGGCGAAAGGCATGCGCTGTATCAATGTCGCGCCGCAACGAACCGATTCACCTGACGGGTGTCAGTGGCTTCCGACGCGTCCTGCGTCGGATACGGCGCTTATGCTGGCCCTCGCCTATGTGCTGGAACTCAAAGGCCTGACCGACCGGGATTTTCTGGGCCGTTACACCACCGGTTTTGACCGCTTTCTCCCCTATCTTTTGGGGGACAGCGACGGACGGCCAAAATCGCCGGAATGGGCCGCGCCGCTATGCGGTGTCTCGTCCGAAGAGATACACAGGCTTGCGAACCGCATGGCGACGACCCGCACGCTCATCACCGTGTCATGGTCTTTGCAGCGCGGAGAACATGGCGAACAGCCTTTTTGGATGTCGGCTGTTTTGGCCGCTATGCTGGGGCAGATCGGCTTGCCCGGGGGCGGTGTCGGTTATGGCTACGGCGCGGTTGGCGGGGTCGGAAAGTCCTTCACAAGCCTTAGCGGCATGACCTTGCCTCAACTGACCAATCCGGTGAAGAAAGTGATCCCCGTCGCGCGAATTGGCGACATGCTGCGCAATCCCGGGCATCTCTATGACTTCAACGGCAAGCGCGAACCCTATCCGGATATCCGGCTTGTCTACTGGGCTGGTGGGAATCCCTATCATCATCATCAGGATCTGAACGCGCTGCACGAAGCCTGGCAGTATCCCGAGACTATCATTGTGAACGAACCGTGGTGGACGGCGACCACCAAACGCGCCGACATCGTCTTTCCCGCCACCACCCCGTATGAGCGCGAGGATATCGGGCGTACAAGTCTGGATGACTATCTGTTTCACATGCCGCAACTGGTGCCACCGCAGGGCGAGGCCCGGGACGACTACTCGATCTTTGAGGGGCTGGCCGAACGGATGGGCATTGCTCAGACTTTCTCGGAAGGTCGCAGCGCCGGGGAATGGATCGAACACCTCTATCTCGGCTACCAGAACACGGCCGCTGCCAAGGGCATCGAGGTACCCGATCTGGACTCGCTCAGACGCAAGAATTGGGTACGCCTGCCGATCCGGGCCGAAGGGCCCAACCGCACGTTGTTTGCCCCTTTCCGCGAGGACCCCGATCAATCGCCCCTGCCAACGCCTTCGGGCAGGATCGAGATCTTTTCGGACACAATCGACGGGTTTGGCTATGACGATTGTCCGGGCCATCCGGTGTGGCTGCCGCCATCGGAATGGCTGGGAACCGCCACCCGATCTACACCCTTGCACCTTGTGTCGCCACAACCCGGCGACAAGCTACACAGCCAGTTCGAATGCGCTCTGGCCGATGCTGACGGCGCGCGACCCGAGACAATCGTTATTCATCCAGACGATGCCCGCGAGCGCGGCATCAAAAGCGGTGATCTGGTTCGGGTTCACAACGCGCGCGGGGCTTGTCGCGCAAAAGCGCTGGTTTCCGAAGGTATCGTTGCTGGAGTCGTCGCGCTTCCCACCGGGACCTGGTACGGCGATCCGGGCGAAAATATCGATCCGCACGGCAACCCCAACGTGCTGACCAAGGATGTTGGTACCTCACGCCTTGGACAGGGATGCAGTGCGCATACGGCGCTGGTTCAAGTTACCCGGATTGACCCGGCCCGCTGACGCGTTGTCACACGGGGTTGGCTGCGAAGTTACACTGAAAATACTGTCGCGCTTTTGATGCCAATTTTGGGTGGTCGACCGCTGTGCAGAGCAGGTAGAACTACAGTCGTGCGTCGGGTGTTGACTGGCCAACGGGTCACTCCGCTGTGGCGGACAAACGCACCAAGACTCAACTACCGCCAGAAAGGCAGCACCATGGCAAATCCACTTTACGATGACCTGTTCGGGGTTCACGCCGGAAAAACCACAACATTCATTCAGCTGCCATCTGGCGTGGCCGTATCGCATCGCGACTTTCTGGCCATTGCCGCCCGGATCGCAAATGCCACTGTACAGTTGGGGCTGAAGCCCGGTGACCGGGTTGCGGTGCAGACAGAGAAATCGGTCGAAGCGCTTGCCGTCTATGCCGCCTGCGCGCAAGCCGGGCTGGTCTTTCTGCCGCTGAACACCGCCTATACAGCCAGCGAACTGGTCTATTTCCTTGAAAACAGCGGTGCGGCACTGGTCATCTGCGACGAAAGCAGACAGCAAGAGATCATCGATGCGACCGCAGCACTGGATACGTGTATCGAGACGCTAAATGCAGATGGCAGTGGCACCCTGACGGATCGCGCGTCCTCGCTGTCTGTCGAGTTTGCCACGGTCGATCGCAGCGGCGAGGATCTTGCCGCGATCCTCTACACATCGGGCACGACCGGTCGACCGAAGGGTGCGATGCTTAGCCAGCGCAACCTGCTTTCGAATGCGAAGACTCTGGTGCAGGAATGGCGCTTCACCTCGGACGACGTGCTGTTGCACGGGCTTCCGATCTTTCACACGCACGGTCTGTTCGTGGCTTGCAACGTTATGCTTGCAGCGGGCGGCAGCATGATTTTCCTGCCCAAATTCGATCTGGAGGAGATGATCCGGCTGCTTCCGCTTGCCACCTCGATGATGGGCGTTCCGACATTTTACACCCGTTTGCTGGGTGACGCGCGTTTTACCCGTGATTTGACGCAGAACATGCGACTGTTCATCTCGGGTTCGGCACCCCTGCTGGCAGAAACGCACCGTCAGTTCGAAGATCGCACCGGTCATCGTATCCTTGAACGCTATGGCATGACCGAGACCAACATGAACACTTCGAACCCCTATGATAAAGAGCGCCGCGCTGGCACGGTGGGCTTTCCTTTGCCCGGGGTCGAAATCAAAATTACCGACGCCCAGACTGGGAAAGCCCTGCCCGACGGGGACATCGGTCAGATCGAAGTGCGCGGACCGAATGTATTCTCAGGCTATTGGCAGATGCCCGAGAAAACCGCCGAAGAACTGCGCGAGGATGGCTGGTTCATCACCGGTGATCTGGGCAAGCTGGACGCCGAAGGGTACCTGCACATCGTCGGGCGGAACAAGGATCTGGTGATCTCGGGCGGCTATAACATCTATCCCAAAGAGGTTGAGCTGGTGCTGGACGACCAGCCCGGCGTTCTGGAAAGCGCGGTGGTCGGCGTACCCCATCCTGATTTTGGCGAGACCGTTCTGGGCATTCTGGTCGCCGAGGCCGGACAACACCCCGATCTTGATGGCGTTATGGAAAGTGTCGGGCGGGAACTGGCCCGGTTCAAACATCCCAGACGACTGATCCTGGTGGACGAGCTGCCGCGCAACACGATGGGCAAGGTGCAAAAGAACGTTCTGCGGGAACAGTACAAATCTCTGTTCGTTTAGCGCTCATCTCCTTTCGTCACG
The DNA here is from genome assembly GCF_056537105.1 of Ruegeria sp. CH11. Lineage (NCBI taxonomy): Bacteria > Pseudomonadati > Pseudomonadota > Alphaproteobacteria > Rhodobacterales > Roseobacteraceae > Ruegeria > Ruegeria sp. CH11. The sequence continues at coordinate 67,012 of NZ_JBQFQX010000011.1, read as the reverse complement.
GCCGTTCCCCCTTCAAGACCGCGATTGACGGAGGACGGGAAATTGACGCAACTGTGGGGACCAGCTTTTTGAAGACCAACCGCAATACCGGCACGGAAACCTGTGATCAAAGATCGAGATATTGAGCAAGACGTCGGGCAGACTCTGCAAAGATTGCGGCAAGAGCGCAATCTGACCCTGTCCGAACTGGCGACAATTGCGCAGGTATCGGCCTCGATGATCAGCCGAATAGAAAACGGCAGCGTTTCACCTTCGCTTGGAACGCTTCAGGCTTTGGCGGATGCGATGGATGTGCCTTTGATGGCATTGTTCGCACAGACCGAGGTTTCGGCAGATGTGCATCATGTCAAAGCGTGCGAGGGGTTGGCGTCACGGCGGATCACACAAGGGCACGCACATGACTACCTGCTGCTCGGCAAACATGGTGGGCCGGGCGGTTCGTTTCAGTCCGCCCGGATCAGCATTTCCAAAGCGCAATCGGGAACTCTGCCCAGCTACCAGCACGAAGGATATGTCTTCCTGTACATGATCAAGGGCGATGCAATCTACAGGTGCGGCACCGAAGATTTTTCCATGACCACAGGCGATACCCTGAGTTTCGATGCCAAACTGCCCCATGGTTTCTCCGAGATCGTCTCCGAAAGTATAGAATTCATCACCGTCTCGACCCGCCCGCAATAGATTGCAAAGTCGACACGACCTTTCCCATCATGGATCATCGAAGCATAATCTTTGCAGGCGGTTGCGGGCTGTTTCATACTATTTTACTATGAAAAACCTTTCGCAAACAACGACGGTTCCGCCTCCTATGAAAATCACTTTCAAACAGGTTGATGCCTTTCGCACGGTGGTATCGACCGGAACCGTCACCGAAGCAGCCGCAATGCTTGGGATATCGCAGCCTGCTGTCAGCCGTCTGATCTCGGATTTCGAGGCAGAGGTTGGGTTTCAACTGTTTCAGCGGTCGGGGCGGGTATTGGTGCCGACCGATGAAGCCCGGCTGCTGGTCGAAGAGGTGAGGCAGGCCGTGAGCGGCATGGAACACATCAAGGACTCGGCCGCCGCAATCGGAAAATTCGGCCACGCACGGCTGAACCTGGTCATCACCCCGGGGGTCTCTTCCCAACTGGCACCCGATCTGATCGGAAATTTCGTGGACACCTGTCCACATGCCATGGCGCGGATGGAAATCGCCCCGAACGACGACGCGGTCGAGTGGATGGTCTCGCAGAATTACGATTTTGGGATCACCACGACAGAACCGGCCAATCCTTCCTTCGAAAGCCTGGTAATCCGCGACAGTGATGTGTGCTGCGTGTTGCCCAGCGGCCACCACCTCGCAGGCAGAACCATCATTCAGGCGCGGGATTTGGAAGGAGAGAATTTCATCTCGTACATGCCGTCGTCACGATTCCGGTTCGAGATCGATCAGTTTTTTGAAGCAAAGGGCATCGCTCGGCACATGCAGTACGAAACCCGCACGACTGATGCGGTGTGTCGTCTGGTCGCTCGGGGTTTGGGCGTTTCTGTCGTCGGCGCCAGCCTCGATTACCTCAAAACTCTGCCCGACTGTATCGCCCTACCCTTTGCTGCGCCTTTGACGTTTCGGGCAGTGTTGTTCTGGTCCAAGAACAAACCCCTCTCGGCAGTTGGGCAGTCTTTCCTGAAGATTGTCGAGGGGCAGGTCAATCGCGATTAAGCGCTTCACGAAAGCTAGTGCGGGCTTTCGCGCTGTGGATATATGCATAGTCTCTTGGATAAGCGGTTCCGGCCTGCACCTCCATTGAAACGAATTGTGGGCCGCTTGCCGATAGAACATGCGGCAGTGCTTGCGAAAACTGATCCAAGTCGGCAAATCGCTGCACCCCGGCATAGCCTGCGGCCCAAGCCATGGCTGCAAAGTCGACCCTTTCGCCACCGGGCAAAGGATGTGATCCGTTTACCTCGTACACTCTGTTGACCGACAGAAAATGATACAGGTTGCTGACCTGTGCATTGGCGATCGTCACAAGCGAGCCAAGGTTCATCAGCAGGCTGCCATCCCCATCCAGAACGATCACACGCCGCTTGGGATTTGCCAGCGCCAGTCCCAGACCATGTGAGGATGCCTGTCCCATCGCCCCGACCGCTACGTAGTTCAGATCACGCGGGTTCAGGGCCAACCAGTCGAAACAGCTTTGATAGACGGCGACTACGATGTCTTCGTCCAGGACATGCGGGATCAGCGCCTTCAAAGCCGCATCTCTATACATGCTCATGAGGCCTCCGGCGATCGGCCAATCAGGAAGATATGAGGTCTGGAGGCGGCATAAGCGGCCTCGACTGCGGGTGGTATCAGAACTTCGTCCCCCGGCTCTTCAATCAGTGAATGCGACAGGGTCATCGCATCCAGAACCGGCTGGATGATCCGCACTCCATACGAGGCCGACTGATCCGGCAGCAGATGGGGTTCCTTCCCTTGCAGGCCAACCATCATGACAATTGGCAATTCGTAGTCGACACCGATCGCACGGATCGCATTCAATGAATCCATCAGACCGGTTTGTTGCATCATCAGAACTGCGCGCGTGCCGTTATAGGACATCGCACCACAAATGCTGACGCCTTCGTCTTCCTTGCAGACCCGGGTCAGGCGAAAATCGGGATCGCGCGAAATCGGCCACAGCAGACCGTCGCTGGTCACGATGTCCGGCAACGCCACAACTTCTCGGATGGCGGATGCCTTGATCGCCGCGATGATAGCGGCCCCGGAAGGATGCGCGACCGACGGAGCATCATCGCGGGCTTGCGGAGACGCAACCATCACAGGGCTCCGTCCAGAAACGCAGCGATCCCGTCGCGCGCGGCCCGCATCTCATGCGGGTAGCCGATGGTGATGCGGATGTAGTCGCGGTAGGCAGGCGAAGCGAACCGGCGCACCATCACGCCCCGCTGCCTCAGAAACAGATCCGCAGCCTCCGCTGTTTTTCCCTGATCCGGAAAGCGGACCAGTACGAAATTGGTCTGGCTTGGCACAACGTCCAACCCCAACGCCTTCAGTTCTGTCTCAATCCAACGCCGCCCCATTACGTTGGCTTCATAGACTGACTGTATATGGGCTTTGTCCTCCAACGCAGCGACCGCCGCCGCAACTGAAGGGGCAGAGATGGGGAACGTCAGACCAATCCGCCTTACACTGTCGACCACATCCTCGGGTCCGTACATCCAGCCCACGCGCGCACCGGCCAGCCCGTAAATTTTCGAGAATGTCCGGCACATAACCACATTGTCCGAGTCCTCAACCAACTTGTGCGCAGGCTCATAATCCTGGGCGTCGACATATTCTTCGTACGCGGCGTCTATGATCAGCAATACGTGCGCAGGCAGCGCCGCGTGCAACCGCCGCAGCTCGGCCCCGTTCAGGTAGGTTCCCGCCGGGTTTTCGGGATTGGCAAGATAGACGACACGCGTTCGGTCGCTTAGCGCTTTGATCATCCGATCCACTGACGGCTTGAAAGCATCATCCTCAACAGACACAACCTCGGCATCGTTCGCATAGGCGTAGTTGGGCACTTTCAAATACCCATTGGCACTGCGGATCAACTCGGTGCCGGGTCCCAGATAGGCGCGGGCCAGCCGCGCCAGCAAGTCATCCGACCCCTGCCCGGTTGTGATCCGCGCCGCATCCAACCCAAAATGCCTGGCAATGGACGGGGTTAGAATTCTGTCCGGATCCTCCATGTATCGCTCGACCGTGCTGATGGCAGCACACGCGGCTGCACGCGCGTTTGGACTGGGTCCAAAGACATTTTCGTTTGAATTCAGCAAAGTTGCCGGCGGCGGCAGGTTATTAGACAGCCCGCCCACCATATGAGGTTTGATCCTGTCGATTCCAGCTTTTGCGCGACTGAGCGCCATTGAATTCCTCCGGCAGGGCCATGGGGTGGCCAAGAGTTCTCGCCCCTCATATCACATATCACCCATATTTTATCAATTCACTTTCAAAAAAATTATGATATGAAGCAGGCATCCAACCTACGAGAACGAATGACTCAAACTGCTTCACCTCATCCCAGCCGGTTGACCCTGACCATCGATCTTGATGCGCCAGGCAGGCACGTGGGCGATCTGATGCTGAAATGGTCCGACAATTCGGTGCCACTAGGATACCACCCCGTACCGGTGATCAGTGTGAATGGTCGCCCGGGGCCAAGTATCCTGATCCTTGGGGGCACACATGGCGACGAATTTGAAGGTCCAGCCGCCATCATGCGTCTCGCCGCGCGCCTGAACCCAGAGGAGCTGACGGGGCAGGTCATTCTGATCCCGGGCCTAAACGCACCCGCCCTCGTGGCGGCGTCTCGCGTGTCACCGCTGGACGGTCAGAATCTGAACCGGGCCTTTCCCGGAGACGCCGATGGCGGGCCAACGGCGATGCTTGCGCACTTTGTTGAAACTGTTCTGCTGTCCCGGGTCGATGCCGCGATTGACCTGCATTCTGGTGGCAAAGCCTCGGTCTTTTCCGCTTGCGCATTGGCCGCCCGCACGCAGACCGATGCGCTGACCGCCGCCAACATGGATCTTGCGCGCGCCTTTGGGCTGCCTTTGATCTGGGTATTGGGGGCGCATAACGACAATCGATCCGTGAATTCGGCGGCCGCCCGGACCAACACCCCAATGATCGCAGCCGAACTTGGCGGCGGCGGTGGCCTTGACCCCGAGATCACCGATCTGACCGAGGCGGGATTGATACGGTGTTTTGGGCATCTGGGTATATTGTCGGGCGTTCAGTTCGAAGCAGCAACGCCGAAATGTGTTGAAATCACCGACCCGTCGCATTCGGTTTACGCCCCCGCTGACGGTCTGTTTGACCGGCGTTGTTCTGCGGGCCAACACGTCGAACGCGGTGCGTCAGCCGGAACGCCCATCGATGGATCTGAATTTCTCGGCTTCGGGGTATATCTTGGCCCATGGCAACCGGGGTATCGTCAAACGTGGCGACCTGTTGGCGTTGGTGGCCCAAACTGTGTCCGGTGACATGGTATGAGAAACTACACTCCCTTCATCTCGGGCGCGTATGTGGATTGGGCTGGGGAGTCTCTGACCAGTATCGACCCAGCGACCGGCCAGGGTTGGAGTACAATTGCCCGTGGCAACGACCATACCGCCGATCAGGCGATCCAAGACGCCGATCACGCCTTTCGCAATGGTCCATGGGCGAAGTTGGATCCAAATGAGAGAGCAGACATGCTCGACCGGGTGGCGGATGCGCTGGAACACCGTTGGGAACAGCTTGTCACACCCGAAATCCGTGACAACGGAAAGCGGATTACCGAAGTGCGGGGCCAGTTTTCCGGCCTGCACATTTGGTTCCGCTATTTCGCTGCCCAAGCGCGCAAACTGGAGCCTGAGGCGCAGGCGAATTCGGTCCCCGGTGTACGCAGCGTCGGCCACCACATCCCGTATGGCGTTGTTGTCGCCATTACGCCCTGGAACTCACCTCTGATGATCCTGGCCTGGAAACTGGCCCCGGCACTGGCGGCGGGCAATACGGTCGTGGTGAAACCGTCCGAGATGGCCTCGGCCTCGACGCTGGAATTCGCGCAACTGGTGTATGAGGCAGGTCTGCCGCCCGGAGTGCTGAATGTCGTGACCGGGCTGGGGCATGAAGTGGGCGAGGCGCTGGTACGGCACCCATTGACCCGCAAAGTCACCTTTACCGGATCGGATCTGGGCGGCCGCAAAGTAGCCGAGGCAGCCTCTGCGGGCGTCGTCCCAACGGTGCTGGAACTGGGCGGGAAGTCGGCGCAGGTGGTCTTTTCAGATTGCGATCTGGACAACGCGGTCAATGGGATTTTGTCAGGTATCTTTTTGTCCAACGGCCAGACATGTGTCGCCGGTTCCAGGCTGATCGTTCAGGCCAGCCTGAAAGACACGCTGGTCTCGCGTCTGATCGACCGCGCAGGTGCATTGAAGTTGGGCGATCCTATGGACCCTGAAACGCAGATCGCACCGCTGGCCAACGAACCCCATCTGCGCAAAGTGTCCGCGATGATCAAGCAGGCCAAGGCTGAAGGGGCCGTTTGCCTGCTGGACGGGTTGGAAACCGCCGCGGGACACGACGGGTACTATGTCGGCCCGACCATATTCGACAGGGTTACGCCCGAGATGCAGCTTTGGCGGCAAGAGGTATTTGGACCAGTGCTGGCGGTAACCAGCTTCGAAACCGAAGACGACGCCATCGCACTGGCCAATGACAGCGATTATGGTCTGGCCGCCGGGGTTTGGACAACCGATGCCAGCAAAGGCGCGCGCGTCGCCGAAGCCATTGCGGCGGGCACTGTCTATATCAACCACTATCGCAGCGTTGATCCAGCCAGCCCCATCGGGGGGATCAAGCTGTCGGGCTATGGGCGTGAGCTTGGCCCCAATGCCATTAAGGATTTTTGCCAAACCAAATCGATCTGGACCGGCACAGCTCCGGTACCTGATCCATTTCCCTGACCACGGATACGCGCGGAGGACGCTATGAACGATTATTTCTCAGCCCCCAAAGGCAATTTCCGAGGTCACGATCAGCAGAAAGTCTGGCACGAACGTCCTGACCCTGAACTGACCGAGGTTGGCCCCGGCACCCCCTGCGGCGAATACCTGCGTCGGTTCTGGATGCCGGTGGCGATGACCGATCAGATCGGCGACCTACCCTATCGTTTGCGCATACTGGGCGAGGATCTGGTTCTGTTTCGCGAAAAGAAAGATGGCAAACTGGGTCTGACCCATCTGCATTGCTGCCACCGCAATATGAGTCTTGAGTTTGGTATCGTCGAAGAAGGCGGCATTCGCTGTTCCTATCACGGTTGGAAATACGGGCTGGACGGCACCATTTTGGAAACTCCGTGCGAACCGCCCGCCTCTCAGGTCAAGAAAAAGGCCTGTCTGGGGGCCTATCCGGTGATCGAATACAAAGGTTTGGCCTTTGCCTATATGGGTCCCGCCGAGGAACAGCCCCCCTTTCCGGTGATGGACACGTTCGACGACAATGGCGACGAACTGGTGCCCTATCTGATCAAATCGCCCTGCAACTGGCTGCAAGTGATGGAGAACGCCTGGGATCCGTTCCATGTGGTGTATCTGCACACTCTGGCCGTGCGCAGCCAATTCATCGACGCGTTCGCCGAGATGCCGATGATCGAGTTTCACGAAAGCCAGACGGGCGATTTCTACACAAATGTCCGGCGGGTCGATGATATCGTTTGGGTCCGCATACACGACCACATGTTGCCTTCATTCACACAGAATGGCGGTCATTTCCCGGTTCCGGACGGGCCGCGCTATTTTGGGCGCTGCGGCTTGTCGCGCTGGATCACTCCAATTGACGACACCAATACCATGGTCATCGCCTGGCGGCACTTTCGGGATGAGGCCGCGAATGACGATCCAAAGGGTCTGACGGACAAAAGCAAGGTCGGTTACGGGATGACCGATTTCTACGGTCAGGATCCCGACCGCCCTTATGAGATGCGCCAGCGCGATCCTGGCGACTATGATGCGTGGGTCAGTCAGGGGCCAAGGAACATCCATGCCCGCGAAAACCTCAGCTTCACCGACCGGGGTGTGGCCAAGGCACGCCGCCTGTTGCGTAACGCCATTCGCGCCCTGCAAAAAGGTGAACGCCCGCCGCAGCCCTCGGACAGTTTCGCTGGCAAGGTGATCCCGACCTATGCGGGCGATACAATGCTGCGCATTCCGGTGCAGGAGGGGCGCGACGACGGCGCGGTGCTGAAAGAGATCTCGCACCAGGTGGCCGAGATCTACAAATCCGGCGACCACCTTCAGGGCGATGCGCGCAAGGCGTTCATCGTCGACGCACTCAAAAACTACGAGGCAAGCTGGTCATGACCACACGCATTCCCCACAACCCCGGTCGGGTCGACTGGTCCGGTGAAAACCCCGGCATCTATCTGAAACAGGACCCAGCACAGGATCATTACGACACGCTGGCACTGTTCTTTCGGGTGGTTCTGTCACCATACGGACGTGGCAACGCGGCACTGATCCTGGGTGCCCCGGATCAGGCGCAGGGCTGGCCGCAGGTGCCCAACCTGATCATGACCGACAACCAGCGGATGATGCGCTGGATCGTGGATGGCTGGGTCACGAAGATGCCGACGTTCATTGGCAAGGCCGGGCTCGGCGCAATGACCTGGCTGGATTGCGACAGTGTCGAAAAGCGTCCCGGCAATCTGAAATCGCGCTATTCCGAAACTTTGCGCGGCTCGGGCGTAACGGTTGAGATGATCTGGCAGGATATGGGACCGCCACTACCAGTCGAAGTGACCAAAGAGAACTCGGCCACCAAAGCGCACGAAATGTACTCGGTATTTCTCGAGGCCAAAACGGCACAAGTCGTGATCAATGGCACCCCCCTGCCCGGACAGGTCGCCAGCCGTCAGTTCTTTGGCCGTACCATGTCGACCGCCTTTCTGGCGTTTTCCGAGACCTGGGTGACCCCGCAGGAGGATCTGTAATGCCTTTGAACGAACCGATTACCCCGGGCACCGTCGATTGGACCGGCGAGAATCCGGGTATCCTCCTGAAAGATGACAATGACAATTTCTCGGCCATGGCGTTGTTTTTTCGCGTTGCCTGGTCGCCGGTTGGTCAGGGTCAGGTCCTGTTGCTTTACGGGACACCCGATCAGGTCGACGGATCATCATACGCGCCAAACGTGATTCTCAGCGACAATCCCGATCTCACGACGTTTCTGAAAACAAATTTTATCAGCAAACTGGCCGCGTTCGCCAATGCGCCTGCCTTTGCCACACTGCCCGAGATTGGCGCTCGGGTTGTCCGCACCTCTGGTGACCCGATGAGCCATCGCTATTCCGAAACCGTCGTCGGCGAGAACCTGACAATCGAACTGGTCTGGGAAGGCTTCGAACCGCCCCGTGCGCTGGAACTGTCCCCGCATGAGGTCGCCTCGGGCGAGCAGAACATGTTCTCGTTGTTGGTACCTGCGCATTCGGCGCAGATCATCGTCAATGGCCGACCGCTGCCGGGCAAGCTGGGCAAACGTGTACAAGCCGGTTACGAGACGACGAGCGCGTTCCTGTATTTCTCGGAAACATGGATCGTTCCACCGGAGGATGCGTGATGCTGCATCCGGCTGATAAACTGGCCTTTGACCGGGCAATGGTGACTCAGCCGGTGTGGAACCGTTTCAACACCACATCTGAAGCTTTAGGTTTGGACGAAAACGTTCTGTTGCATGCCGGGCCGGCCTTTGCCAGCCCGGATCAGATAACCGCCCCAATCCTGAATTCGGCTTGTGTTGCCGCGGTCTGGCAAGGTCTGGCGAAGGATTTTGATCGGGCCGAAGCGATGATCAACGCTGGCGAGATACTCCTGCAACCAGCGCAGGACCACGATGTAGTGACACCTCTGGCCGCCGTTGTCTCTGCTGATATGCCGCTGCACACGGTCTATGATGCGTGGCACGGACAGCACAGGGTGTACGCACCGATCAACGCGGGCAGCCGACCTGCAATGCGTCTGGGTCTGCGGTCCGAGGCGGTGCTGGACCATATGCGTTGGCTGAACACCCGGTTTCTGGATGTGTTGGAGAAGGGAATCGCTGAAGGGATCGCTCTGGTTCCGTTGGCCGTGATCGGACTGATGGGTGGGGATGACTGTCATGGGCGTACACCAGTTGCCGCTCAGGCGCTGATAGCGGAACTTAAAGACCGTACGCCCGGTGGTATATCGGATGACGACGTGCTGGCCTTCATGGACAGCTCTCCCTCACTGTTTCTCAACCTCTGGATGGCAGCCACCAAATGTATGATGAAACTGGCCGAAGGGATCAAGGATTCCAGCTTCGTTACAGCGGCAGGCGGAAATGGTCGCGATGTCGGCATTCAGGTTTCCGGCCTCGCCAACCAGTGGTTCACGATCCCTGCCAACCCGCCGAAGGGGGCGTTTGACGTGGACTTGCCAGAGGACCGCGCCCTCGGCGCAATTGGCGATAGCGCCGTGGTTGAGGCATTCGGACTGGGCGCCATGGCTATCGACCTGAGTCCTGAGCAGAAAAAGGGTCTGGGGTCATTTCTTCCCGCAGACGCGCAGGCGCGTATGTCCGGCCTGTCGGTCGGAGCGCACCCCTATTTCCGCGCATTGGATGTACAGCTTGGCAGCACGGCGCGCGGTGCAGTTGCGCAAGGTTCCGGGCCGGTGATCGGCCTGGGCATCCTTGACCGTCTGGGCGAGGCCGGGCGGTTGGGTGGTGGCATCTACGACATGCCTGTTGCCCCTTTCGCTGCGGCGCTGAAAGCGCTTGAAGCATGACCCCCCTGAACCAGCGCTCTGCCCACGTGCTTGCAGCGATGATCCGGTCGGGCGAGGTCAAACCATCGCAAGTGATGGCCGCACATCTGGACCGGATCAAGGATCGCGAACCTGTCATCGGGGCTTTCCAGACTCTCGATGCAACACGCGCCATCGAGAGGGCAGAGGCCGCTGACGATCTCACCATAGGTGGGCCGCTGCACGGCGTGCCGTTTGCGATCAAGGACATCATCGACACCGAAGACATGCCGACAGGATGGGGCAGCGACCTGTATGCCGAACGGCAACCGGACCGCAACGCGGCTTGTGTTCAGGCGTTCTTGAACGCCGGTGCAATTCCCATCGGCAAAACCGTCACCACAGAATTCGCGTATTTTCGCCCAGGCAAGACCGCCAACCCGGCCAACCCCGCGCATACGCCCGGAGGATCGTCATCCGGTTCGGCCGCTGCGGTGGCCGACATTATGGCACCGCTCGCATTTGGATCGCAAACCGCTGCATCGCTGATCCGGCCTGCGGCGTATTGCGGCGTCTGCGGGTTCAAACCAACCACCGGGCGATATGATCTGACGGGGGTCATGGGCCTGTCCGAAAACCTTGACACATTGGGGGTTTTGGCCCGCAATCCGAGGGATCTGGCGCTGTCCGACGCGGTGTTACGCGGAACGGACCTGCCACCGCCGCCCGCCTTCGACGATACATTGCCGCGGATCAGCCTGATGCGCGGCCCGTATTGGCAGGACGGCTCGGTTGAGATGCGGGATACCTGCACGCGCGCGCTGGCCACCCTTGCCACAACCGGGGCCGAGACCGGAGAAATCGCCCACCCGCCGATTTTTTCCCAACTCACTCAGGCTCAAATCGTTGTCATGGGATACGAGGTCGCGCGGCAACGCGCACATGAATACGCTGTCGGTGTTCCCGGCATCAGCCCACAGTTTCATGACCTCGTCACCGCAGGGTTGGCGGTCAGCGATATTGACTACCGCGCAGCGCTGGACCTGCGGGATCACGCAGGTGCGATGCTGGATCAAATGTTCCGCGACGTGGATGCTCTGTTGGTTCCGTCCGCGCCCGGACCAGCACCGTTGGGATTAAATGCGACCGGAGATCCGCTTTATTCTCGGATGTGGAACCTGTTGCAAGTACCATCAGTCGCCTTGCCCTTCGGAGCTGACCAGCGAGGCCTGCCTTTGGGCATTCAGCTGATCGGGCGAAAGGGCGGCGATGCCCGCCTTTTGGACATCGCGACGTGGGTTCATCGACACCTGTCGAAATGACCTGCCACAAAAGCACGCGGTCCCGCCGATTGCCCAGCGCGTCCGAAGACGCCCTGCCCGTGGTATCCTGCGATCAGGCCATGGCCCTTGCCACATAGTCTTCGACCATATCGGCAAAACTCTGCTCTACGGCGAACTCAAAGCCATCCTGAAACCGCATCACCAATGCCTTGAGGCCAAAGACCTCGGTATAGGTTACTGCATCCGGCGCAAACACCGCGTCGTGCAGATCCAACGGACAGGCAATTGCCATGATCTCGCCCGCATCCGGGCCGGTCACCTTGAAAAAAGTCATCGTGTCCGAGACCCGCACAATGCTGATATCCGCCGGGCAGTCTGTGGGTTTCAGGGCGGCATCCAACGGCTCTTCCTGCTCAAGCGGTGCGCGCACGATCCAATGATTGCGGCCGATATAGAACAGCTCTTTGCCATCCTTTTCGGTTCGATGGTTGGGACGGTCCGGAAAGCCCGGCAAAGCATCGCCAACCCAGGCCTCAATCCCCTGCGACAGGCCTTTGAGGTCGAACAGAGCCATCATCCCGCAGCGTTGAAACATGACGTCATAGCTCATCTCAGGACCTCAGCAGTTTGCCTTCGGGATCATGGAACACCGGTTTCGTCACCGTCACGGGGATCACATCATCCTGCAGCCGGACATGGGCAGTTTCACCCTGACGTGCGCGGCCGTTTTCCAACAGCGCCAGCCCGACCCAGCGGTTGTTCACCACGCTCCAGACGCAGGCTGTGACCAGCCCGTCCGTGGCCTCTTTCCGACCTCCCGGAGTCAGGGGCGCACCTTCGGGGACCTGCCGGTTCGGGTCTTCGGCCAGAATGCCCACCAACTCGCGCCGTGGAGCCCCGCGCGCTCGACGCAGCGCAATCGATCGTTTGCCCAGATAATCCGGCTTTTTCTTCGACATCGCCCAGCCCATGCCCAGATCATAGGCATCCACGGTGCCGTCAACCTCGTGTCCCAGCGACAGGAACCCCTTTTCGACCCGCAGCACGTGGCTGGATTCCGAGCCAACCGGCAAAATCCCAAAGGGCGCGCCGGCATCCATCACCTTATCCCAAAGCTCGACCATGTGGCGCGGGGCAACATTCACCTCATAGGACAGCTCTCCGGTAAAGCTGACGCGAACCACGCGTGCTGGCAGGCCCGCGACAGTGCCATCGCGGAAAGACATGAACGGGAACGCCTCGGGTGACAGGTCGATATCCGTGCCCAGCGCCTGCATCACCTCGCGCGCCTTGGGGCCGCAAATGGTGGCGTTGTTCCACTGGCTCGTGACGGTGGTGATCATCACCTGCCAATCGGGGAACTCGGTCTGCAACAGCTTTTCCATATGCTGGTTCACCGCGTCCGCATGACCGGTCGAGGTCGAGATCAACCAGCGATGTTCATCCAGCCGAAACGCAACGCCATCGTCCAGGATCAGTCCATCCTCGGACAGCATCAGCCCATACCGCCCGTCGCCCGGTTTCAGGCTCGACATGACGTTGGAATAGATGAAATCGAGGAATTTCGGAACGTCCCGGCCCTTTAACTCGAATGTCCCGAGCGGAGAGCCGTCGTAGACCCCGACGCCTTCGCGCACCGCGCGGCATTCGCGATTCACGGCCTCCTGCAATCCTTCGCCCGGTTTCGGGAAATATCCCGGTCGCCGCCAGCGGGCGCCTGCTTCGTACATTACCGCGCCATTGTCCTTGTTCCATTGCGTCACTGGGGTATGGCGGTACGGGAACAGACCCCAGCCTTCGCGCAGACCACCTATCGCGCCGAATGACACCGGGGTGTAGGGCGAGCGGAACGTCGTTGTGCCGACCTCTTGCAACGGCAGCCCCTTTTGCATCGCTACAGTACCGATGATGTTGATATTGCCGGTTTTGCCCTGGTCGATCCCCATGCCGCCGGTCGTGTAGCGTTTGACATGCTCGACATTGTCATAGCCTTCGCGCAGAGCCAGATGCACATCACTGACGGCGACGTCGTTCTGAACGTCCAAAAACGCCTTTCCGCGTTGACCCGCAACATCCACGCGCCAGAGCGGTTCGATCGCATATGGCAGGTCTACGCCGCCCTCAATAATAAGATCGAGCGTCAAATCACCGGCGGCGGCACCAACGGCCCGACAGGGTTGTACCGCCTGATCGGGACAAAAAGCGGCCAGATTTTCGTCGAACCGCAACGTGCTGCGAGACTGAGACCACAGGTGCACGGTTGGATTCCAGCCCCCGGAACACGCGAGCAGATCGCAGGTGATCCAGGTCCCGGGACCGCCTGTGTTGGGTACTGCCTTCACGGCGCGGATGCCTTTGTGGCCCCGGACCTCGCCAACCACGGTTCCGGAATAAACCGTAATACCGGTGACTAGGTCCAACGCCGAATTCGGTACCGTTTCGCGGCTGTCGAGGATCGCCGCGACAGCGACCCCAGCGGCCGACAAGTCAGCCGCTACCGCATATACGCTGTTGTTATTGGTAAAGAGGACCGCGCGCTGTCCAGGCGTGACGCCCCAGCGGTTGACATATGCCGGTACCGAAGAGGCCAGCATCACTCCGGGTCGGTCATTGTTGCCGAACACCATCGCGCGTTCCGTGGCCCCGGTGGCGATGACAACCTCTGCCGCGCGGATCCGCCAACTGCGCTCGAGGATCGCGTGCTGTTTGGGCTCGCGCTCGTTCACGATCATCAGATTGTGTTCTCGATAGGCCCAGACGGTTGCATTTTGCAGATGGATCACGTTCTCCATCCGGTCCAATTCGGCCACTGCATCGGCCACCCAGTCCATCGCCGGACGGCCATTGATGGTCAGGTTTCGGTTGAGCAGACTGCCACCCGCCTCGGGCCCTTCATCTGCCAGAAACACCCGTTTACCCGCGCGCGCCTCCTCAAGCGCAGCCTGCAGTCCGGCAGGACCAGCCCCGGCGACCAGCACATCGGCATGCGCATTGCGCGCCTCGAAATGACCCTTGCTTGGGGGTCTGGCGGGCGCGGCAGCCAGACCTGCGGCCTTGCGGATCGACGGTTCAAACAGGTGCCAATTGGGCCATTTGAAGGTCTTGTAATAAAAACCCGCCGGGATGAACCGCGCAAAGAGCTGGTTGATACCGCCCAGATCGAACTCTGGCGAGGGCCAGCAATTGACCGACCGGGCGCTCAGACCGTCGCGCAACGGGACCGTCGTCGCCGGACGATTGCCCGAGGCGTCTTCACCGTCCAGTTCAACCAATGTCGCCGGTTCCTCGGGGCCGTGAGCCATGATCCCGCGCGGGCGATGGTATTTGAAGCTGCGTGCCGTGACGCGCACGCCATTTGCCAGCAACGCTGAGGCAAGCGTGTCGCCCTCGAACCCTTCGTAGGGTTTGCCATTAAACGTAAATCGCAGTGGGCGGTTTCGGTCGATCCGCCCGCCCGAGGCGCGGCGATTAGCTTGTACCATCGGGCGCCTCCACAATGTCATGGGTCCGCGTGTCACGCCAGATCGTGAACCATTCTCCACATCCACGCGCATGCCACCATTTCTCGTGAACCGGGCCCAGGGGGTTCGGCGTCACCGTCAGGTATTCGACCCATTCCGCGTCGCTGGCAGCATTGGGATCGGGACGATCCGCCCCGACCGGGCCGCCATAGATGAACTCGCTTTCATTACGCTTGCCACAGAATGGGCAGGTTATAAGCAACATGATCCTGTCCTTTCCTAGCGCGCGGTGGTGGTGCCGGCTTCCATCACGAAGTCCAGATGCCGGAAACGGTCGAGGGTGAAAGGTGCCATAAGCGGATGCGGTTCTCCTTTGGCGACCAAATGCGCCAAAGTGAGCCCCCCAGCCGGAATCGCCTTGTACCCCCCCCACCATCCGGCAGTGACGAACAGGCCCGGAACCTCGGTCTGATCCATGATGGGCGAGGCATCATGAGCGATATCCAGATGTCCGCCCCATTGCCGCATCAGTTTGAGCTTTTTGAAGCTTGGGAACAGCGACAACATCGCGGTAACGGTGTCTTCGAAAACATGCTGTTTGATATCTCGGCGAAAGCTTTGCCCCATGTCGGGCGCACCGCCAATCACCATCTCGCCCTTGTCCGACTGACTGAAATAGAACCCGCTATCAGGGCAGTTCACAATCACATCGACAAGTGGCTTTACCGGTTCCGACACAAACGCTGTCAGGTTCATCGTCCGCAATGGCAGTTTCAACCCTGCGGTTTCGGTCAGAGTCGTCGTATGTCCCGAAACGGCCACGACGACCTTGCTTGCTTTTACGACACCGCGATTGGTCTCGACCCCTTCGATCGCCCCGTTCGCCCCCCGTATCAGCGATTGCACTGCGGTTTGCTGATGAATTTCAACCCCGCGCGCGTCAGCCGCGCGCGCATAGCCCCAGGCGACAGCATCATGCCGGTTTACCCCCGCATCCGTGTGGACCATCCCGCATATTACCGGCAAACGGGCCTCAGCGCCTCCGCCGGTCAGTGCCGGAATGCGACGGCGCAGTTCCTCGGTCGTAATCTGTTCATAAGTCGAACCGTAGATGTCCATCGCAAGCTGCCGTCGACGCAATTCACGCAGCTTTGGCCAGGTCTGCACGACGTCCACCATGGTGCGCTTTGAATGCATCATGTTGAAGTTCAGCTCATCCGTCAGCCCTTCGTACATGGCGACGGATTTGACATAGAACGGGATCGACTCGTCCCGCATGTAGTTCGAACGGATCGTAACGGTGTTTCGGGCGATGTTTCCGCCGCCCAGCCAACCCCGCTCAAGCACGGCAACATTTGTGACGCCGTATTCCTTGGCCAGATAGTAAGCCGTCGCCAAGCCGTGCCCACCGGCCCCGATTACGATCACATCATAGCTGTCCTTCAACGGCGGGCTGCGCCACGCCAAAGGCCAGTTGCGGTGACCGGATAGTGCATTTCGTGCCAGTGAGAAAACGGAATACTTTTGCATATTGGTAATAATATTTATCAACACGCATCTTCAGTCAATGATTTTCTACCGGCGTGGCCATCCAACCCGATGCCCGGATAGCGGCTCTATGCCGATGCCGAAAAATGGTTTAGCCTGCAGCTATGAGCCTTCGCGTAGCACAGTTCCATAACCGCCTTTCCGGCAAGTGGTCGGCACGCTCGCTGTGGCCGTGTTTCATCATCAACTGCCGCAGTTCACCTGCACTGTAACGTCAGAAAAACCGGGCGCGATGCGCCCTCCGTTTACAACCGCCTCAGCGCATGGGGCGAAAAATAGAGACGTTACATGACACAAATACCTGACCTCAAAACTCTGCAAGAGAGCTACGCGCGCGACGGAGTCGTGCTGTTGAAAAACGTGCTGTCGCAAGACTGGCTGCACAAACTGCGCCAGGCTGTCGACGACGAAACCGCCAAAGGCGATCGCTATTTTGCCTATAAGAATATGCGAGAGCATCCAGGCGTGTTTCAGGACTATTGCCTGATGTCGGATATCGGTCAGCGCGTGGCCGAAGTGGCGGACAGCCCCTGGACATCGCTGATCTACGACCAGATTTTTGCGAAAGAGCCCGGGACCAAAACCCAGACCGGCTGGCATACCGATCAGCCCTATTGGCCGGTTGCTGGGCCGATTATGACCATGTGGATCGCCTTGGATCCGGTAGACCCGGACAATGGCGCATTGGAATTTGTCCGCGGGTCACACGCTTGGGGTGCCAAGTACCGACCGTTCAAGACCGACCAGCTTGGCGGGTTCCTGCACTATCTTGAGGAAGACAACCCCGACTATATCGATATGCCCGATTTTGAGGCTAACCGCAGCGCATACGATATATTTCACTATCCGCAGATGGAGCCCGGCGACGCGTTGGCCTTTGACGGCATGACCGTGCATTCGGCGATGGGAAACCGGACATCGACCCGGCGCAGGCGCGGCTATGCAATCCGCTTTGCTGTCGATGGTGCAACCTACGAGCCCCGCGATACCGTGACCGAATGGCTTCATGACGACAGCCTGCGCCCCGGGGCACCCTTTGCTGGTGGCCGGTTTCCGGTGATCTACAGAGCAGCGTAGCCAGAGATAGACCTCACCACGTCGATCATGCATCGGGCAACTTGACGATTATCTGCCGAAGGCACATGGTTGGGTCATGATGATCATGACCCAACCTTTCGGACGCTATTGCCACGCCCCCTAATCGGTGCGGTCAACGATGTTCAGTCTGAAAATGCCGCCACAGCGCGGCATTTTTCTTTTCGCTTCTGTGGCGCCCACAGGAGAAAACGATGAGAGAAACAGACACTGACGCAACCGCGAACATCCGCGATGCAAGACCTGCAGACTTGCCGCGTTTGATCGCGATGGTTCGCGCTCTGGCCACCCATCACGGGGATATCCCAAAGGTCAACGCTGCAGCATTGCGGCGGGATGTGTTTGGGTCACCACCATGGCTTTATGTGCTGGTTGCCGAAGTGGAAGGCGACGTCGCTGCCTATACTTCGCTGTGTCCGCTGACCCAGTTGCAAACCGGTCGTCGCGGCATCGACATGCATCATCTTTTCGTGGATCAGAGGTTTCGTGGCACCGGCATTGGGCGGCAGCTTATCGAAAGCGCAAAGCAAAAGGCGTTGGCCCTATCATGTACCTACATGATGGTCGGCACCCACCCCGACAACGCAGACGCGCAGGCCGTTTATCGGGCGTGTGGGTTCGAACGACATGATGCTACGCATCCCAGGTTTTACATTTCGCTCGACACTTAGTGGGTTTCCGATCCTGTCAGACAGGCTTATGCGCGAAGCCACGCATCAAGCCCGAGCGGCAATTTCCGCCGGGCTGGCTTCGGCTTCGATGGTCCGATCCAATGTCTTGCGAAACAGTTTGGCACCTGCGTCGAGCCCCAGGTCGATATGGGGCGTTTTGGCGTGTTTCATTCCCAGATGAACCTGTTCCAGAACCTCCTTGTCCTCAAGAAAGGCCATACGCGCGCCATCATTCATGAATTTGGACACCTCGGCATTGTCGGGGTCGGAATTGCGGTGCTGAAACCAGAAATATCTGGTCCGATCTTCATCAATCGGCGTCATGAAATTGTATGAGATGTTGATGAATGTCTCGGCGACAGGAGGCTTGCCATACCCGCCAGTCCCAACCGGCGTGTAAATGGATTTGTTCAACCCGATTGCGGGCATGCACATCTCGTAGTGCTGCAAGCGATCACAATCGCCGTCAAACGCGACAAGTTTTGCGTAGTAGGGCGAAGGCGGCTTGTTCTCAATCCAGCGCGAAACGATCACTCCCCGGTCGGTCCGTTCTACATTCAGGGGCTCTTCGTCCGTGCCAGCACCGGCAAACGAAGATACGTGAACCCAGGCGACGTGACTGGGGTCAAGAAGATTGTCGCAGACCCAAAGGTAATGGCAATCGATGTCCATCACGCCGCCATCGGTCATTCCCCAGCCTGGATCGTCAAAATTATCAATCGGGAAAATCTTGTCCGGATCCGCCAGTTCCGGATCCCCCATCCAGATCCACAGGAACCGATAGCGGTCGACCACAGGATAGGATCTCACGACCGCTCTGCGAGGCGTCATGCCGCGTTGGGTCGGGCTGTCCGTGCATTTGCCCGAGCAGTCGAATTTCAGACCGTGATAGCCGCATTCAACTACATCCCCGATCAGGTTGCCTTTGGACAGCGGCAGCTTACGGTGCGGACAGGCGTCCTCGAGCGCGACAGGGGTACCATCCTGCTGTCGATAGAAAACGATATTCTCACCAAGAAACGTCTCGGCCTTCAGTTCGTGCTTGATATCCTTGCTCCAGGCGGCGACGTACCAGCAATTTCTCAGAAACATGGATAGGCTCTCCATTCGGTCAGATGGCTTGCACCAGTATGAGCGGCAGAGCCGCGTTGCGCCATGCCGGAAATGTAATGGCTTGTATAAGCCTTGCTAATTTCAAACCGCGTCCGGGTCGGGTATTTCCGGCTGCGCCTCGACCTCGGCATGAATCCAGTTCAGAAACTCTGTTACTTTCGGACTGTCCTTGGCTTCCTGGGTGCGGACCAGCCAATAGGACAGCGGCGATTGGGTCATTTCAGTGAAAGGACGGATCAAACGCCCATCCGCCAGCATATCGATGACCAGCGGCTCACGCCCTAATGCAACGCCCAGACCTTCGATCGCGGCTTGAACAACCATGTTCGATTGCCCCAATCGCCGAGTCCGCACCGTGTTGGGCAATGTCAGGCCGCATTGCCGCGCCCAGAATTCCCAAGTTGGACTGGCCGCCCCGTGGTGGAGGTTTTCATCCACCAGCAGGGTGTGCCGCGCCAGATCCTCGACCCGATGCAAATCGGACCGCAATGAAGGGGCGCACACGGGAAACAACCTTTCTGACATCAACAAATCAACCTGGTACCCGGGAAAATCGCCCAACCCATACCGGATTCCAACATCGGCATCCGAGCCAGAAAACGGGTATTGCCCTGTATCCGTGGCAATGGAAATCGACAGGTCGGGATGCGCCATGTCAAACCGCAGGAGCCGCGGAAACAACCAATTGAATGCAAAGCCAGGCAGACAGGAAATCACGATCGTCCGATCGGTACGCGTTTTGTCCCGAAGCTGCATACACACATCAGAGATACGTCCCAGCCCTTCCGAGATTGCCAGCGCAAGCTGCTCACCTTCGCGAGTGGGGCGCGATTGCCGCGCGCCGCGCACCAGCAGATCTCGACCCAACCACTCTTCCAGCGAGCGGACATGCTGACTGACTGCGCTTTGGCTAACGCCCAACTCTGTCGCCGCAGAGGAAAATCCGGAGTGCCGGACGACAGCCTCAAACGCGCGCAGGGCGGAATAGGGCAAATTCAGGATCATATTAGCCACCCTAATGACAACCATTATCACATTCAAATGGATTGGCCATGAAGCCACGCGCTACTTTAAAGCAACCGGAATCCGCAGGAGATCGCAATGTCGGACATCACACCCGAGCGCGGCGCGCGAAATCTCTTGTCGAACTGCGCCCGTGCGGTGGCAGGGGATCGGTTGTTGATCGCCTATGAACCGCCCGAGTTTGGGTATTTCGACGCCGATAGTGTCGGTATCGTCTCGGGCGTTGCCCGCTCCATGGGTTTGTCGGTCGACGCGGTGGATGTGGGGTTCAATCCCGGCAACCCAAACCTGACTCCGGAATTGCTGGCGCGGTTCGAAGATGCCGACATCATCCTGTTTCTGGCGCGCCTCGGGGACCAACTGCGGTTCTCAGATATGCCGCAGGGCAAGAAGATCATCGTCAGCTTCGCCCTCAGCCGAGAGCTGTTCGGATCAGGGTTCTCGAACGGGCATCACGACGCGTTCATGGAACTCAAAGCCGGGATCAACGCAGTGCTGAACACCGCGCAAGACGTGCGCTTTACCTGCCCTCTTGGCACGGATGTCAGGGGAAGACCAGAGATGAACCTGAACCCATCAGGCGACACTTCGATCCTGCGCTTTCCGATGTCCGTCTTCACACCGGTTCCCGCGCACAGTTTTTCCGGCCGGGTGGCATTGACATTCCTGACCGGCACGGGATCGAAGTACTATGACGACTATACGATCGAATTCGACCGCCCGGTCTTTGCCAAGCTGGACAACGGTCGGCTAACAGGGTTCGACGGTAATCCCGCCGACACCGCCCGCGCCGAGGCCCATTACGATCGGGTTGCAACGCAGTTCGATATAGACCGCAATTTTGTACATTCCTGGCACGCTGGCTTTCATCCGGGCTGCGGATATCCTTGGGACATGCGCGACAATTACGAGCGCTGGGGAGGCTCGGCCTTTGGCAATCCGCGTATTCTGCATTTCCATACCTGCGGTGCCTATGCGCCGGGCGAAATCAGTTGGAATGTGTTCGACCCGACAATCGTGATAGACGGCGTAACTTTATGGGAGCACGGAATTTTCCACGCCCATCGGTTGCCGGGCGGGTCCCGGATACTGGACCGCTATCCTTGCGCAGCCGGGCTGTTTGTCAGCCCCGACACGGATATCGGATTGCGCAGCGTTGGATAACTTTCCGGCTTGATCGGACATCCCATGCCGCGATAACCTGACGGCAATAGCGCGATCAGTATGGGCGCTATGGTGCGGAGCACTCCCGTCTCCGGTGCCGGATCATGTGGTGAGGGCGCGGCCCCCACACCGGCAAAAAAATGTGGAACTCACATGTCACAAGCAATCGTTACCCCATTGAGTCAGGCTCTGGCCGAAGGGAAACTTACGCGTGAAGAACTGAAAGGCTTCATGCAGCGGTCAAACGGCCCCGGTTTGCGCCATCTGGCGCTATGGATACTGGTGCTGGCCTTTACCACAACACTCGTCACGCTCGCGTGGAACAGCTGGCTGATCTGGCCCGCAATGTTCCTGCAAGGCATCGTTTTGGTGCACCACTTTTCGCTGCAGCACGAGTGTGTGCATTACACCGTGTTCCGAACCCGATGGCTGAATGATCTGGTTGGCCAGATTTGCGGCCTGATCATCATCCTGCCGCATCGCTTCTTCCGCTACGAACATTGCGATCATCACACCTATACGCAATTGACCGGAGAAGACCCTGAGCTCATCCCGCTACCCAAAACCATTGGCCAATACCTGCTGTACCTGTCCGCCCTGCCCTATTGGCGCGGCAAATTCACCGAGCTGTTTCGTCACGCAAGCGGCAACCTCAGTGAGACCGAATTGCGGTTCATTCCAAAAGTCGAACATCAGGCTGTGTATCGCGATGCCCGTCGAATGCTGGTCATATATGCTGCGATTTTTCTGGGCATGGCCGTCACCGGTTGGTGGGGTCTGATCTGGTACTGGATCATACCGTTGTTTTTGGGTGAACCGGTCATGCGCTTTATCCGAATGACGGAACATGTCGGACGCCCAACCGTGGCCCAAATGTCGGAAAACACCCGTACAAATTTGGTTTCAGCCCCTTGGGCATTCCTGTGCTGGAACATGAACTACCATGCAGAGCATCACTATGTCGCCTCGGTTCCATTCCATGCCTTGCCGCACCTGCATGAGAAACTCAAAGACCACATTCACGTCGAGCCCGGCGGGTATCTCGCTGCACATCGCGAAATCCTGCGACAAATCCGAAACGGGGCGAGGGTGTGAACCATGGCAAATGAGAAACCGTGGAAAGATGTGATCGAAACGTCTCGGCTGGAAAAGAACTGGGTCACGCGCGTCGAACTCGGCACGCGTCTGATCGCGGTCTATGACACGCCAAGTGGCATCTATGCTTCGCTGGCGCTTTGCAATCACGGCGGCGCCGATCTGTGTGACGGATATTTTGACGGGCATGTCATCGAATGCCCTTTGCACCAGGGCGCATTCGACGTGCGCGACGGCCATCCGGTTTCAGCACCAGCGACACGGGTGATGAAAGTATTCGAAACCAGGGTCGAAAACGGCATGGTTCAGATCAGAGCCTGAACCCTTCGTTCCCTTGACCCGCTAGCGTCTGTCCGAACGTTTTTCGAGGCGTGCGAACAATCGACTGAGCCCGAAGCAGACCACAAAGTAGAAGGCCGCCGTTGTGATCCACGCCTCGAATATCATGCGCGAAGAGGCGACGAGTTCGACCGTTTTGTAGGTCAGTTCCTGCACCGAGATCAGCGACAGGATCGAACTGTCCTTGATCAGTGAGATAAACTGGTTCGCCAGCGGCGGCACAACTTTTTTCATCGCCTGCGGCAAAACCACATAGCGCAGCTCCTGTAAGCGGCTCATCCCGATGGACCGCGCCGCCTCGCGCTGGCCTTTCGGGATCGACTGAATCCCGGCACGGACGATTTCGCCGACGAAGGCGCTCTCAAACAGGGCCAGAACGATGACGCCCGAAACCAGCGAGGGGAAGCGGCGCATTTCGCCAAAGAAGAATTCCCAGACCTGATTATCTTCCTGACGCGCGATGCCGCGTGCCCAACGCTCCAGATTGAGAGCATCAATCAATTGCTGTGACAGAAAGAAAAAGAAGATGAAGACAACGACCACGGGCGGCACGTTGCGCAGAAATTCAAGATAGGTGCGCGCCAGCATCCGGACCGTAAGATTGCCGGAACAACGCGCCACGCCCAGAATGGTACCAAGGATCAGGGCCAGAATGCCGGAGTAGATGCTGATGCGAATTGTTGCCACAAGCCCCTGCAACAGCAGATTGGCGAAGTATTCTTCGCGCCCCGAATGCCAGCCGACAACATAGCCGGGGATCAACTCCCACCGCCATTTGTAGTTGAGCGTTCCTTCGATCGACAGCCAGATATACCCGAAAAACGCGATCAGAACCGCCACGATCAAATAGTCGGGCCATCTGAGTTTTTTCAGAAAGTCTTGCACCGGGTCCGCTCCGCTTCAGGGTCGGGGGCGACGAGGCCGCCCCCAATCACTTTGGTTATTGGGCAACCTGATCGGCCCACTCTTCAGTGGCGAACCAATAGTTGTGACGCTCTTCCAGCCACCCGGAACGCCACTGCTGGGCAATCCAGTTGTTGAAGTAGTTCATCGCGTCAGGATCACCCTTGCGAAGGGCAAAGCCTTCGCCGCGCGGATCGAACAAGTCACCTTCGATCACAACCAGCGTTTCCGGGTTGCGCCCGGCTTCGCGGTTCGGTGTGGGCTGAGCCGCCATTGTCGCATGGGCATTGCCATTCAGAACCTCCTGAGCGGAGGCGCCATCCTCATCAAACAGCAGCAAATTCGCTTCGGGGAAGTTTTCGGCGATGACGACCGCAGGCGTCGCGCCGCGACGGGCCGTAAAGGTCACGTCCGGCGAATTCAGATCCGCCATGGACATGCCTTCGGTCAGCGACTTGTTGGCCATGATCGCCAGACCCGAATAGGCGTAGGGTTCGGTGAAGTTCACGGTCAGGTTCCGCTGCGCCGTGATCGACATACCCGAGATAATCACGTCGAAATTGCCCGACACAAGCGCCGGGATGATGCCATCCCAGGCTGTGGGAACAAATTCGACTTCTACACCCATGTCTTCGGCCAGCTTGCGCCCGACATCCAGTTCGAACCCGATCAGGTCGCCATTCTTGTCGCGCATTGACCATGGAACGAACAGTGACAACCCGATGCGGATCACGCCGTCCTGTTTGATGGTTTCAATTACACTTTCGCTGGACAGCTCCTGGGTCGCGCTTTGCGCCCAACCCGATGTGGCGACACCTGTTGCAACGACCGCTCCGAGGGCGGCCCCCAACATTCTGCGAGAAAGCTTCATCTTGGTTCTCCTTGTTGTCCGACATAGTTTTCAGGTTCATTGGTCGACGGCATATTTCTTCTCCAGGTGGCTTACGCCGATCGACAGGATCAGGGTCACCACCAGATAGACCAGGGCGATGGTGAACCAGATTTCGAAACTCATGTAGGTATCGGAAATGATGTTGCGGCCAAAGGTGGTCAGCTCGGCCACCGCGATCACACTGACAATCGCCGAGGATTTGATCAGGTGAACAACTTCGCCTGTCATTGGCGGCAACATGAAACGCACCGATTGCGGCAGGATGATATAGCGATAGGTCTGATACGGGGTCATCCCGATGGATTTTGCAGCTTCCCATTGACCGGTTGGAATCGCATTGATCCCGGCCCGGAAGATCTCGGAAATCAGAGCCGAATGGAAAACGGCCAGCGTAAGGATGCTGGCGGTGTAGCGATCGAACCCAAAAATCGGGCCAAGGACGTAGTAGAAAAGATAGAGCAGTACCAAAAGCGGGATGTTGCGGATCAGTTCCAGGAACCCAACGGCCACGGCAGACCCGATCACAAGGCGCGACAATCGCAGCAACGCGATCAGCAGGCCAATTGCCGTCGCCAGAAGGAACGAAATCACCGACAGTTTGATTGTGGCCACCAGCCCGATGGGAATCTGGCCCCATTCAAACCCGACCTCGGTGTTGCGGTAGAGGAATTGCGGCACGCGGTACCATTGCCAGTTGTACCCCATACTCTGGGCCCCAACATAGGCTCCGTATGCAATCAGACCGACTATGATCGCGTAGATCGCAACAGAGATCAGAACCGAGTCAAAAAACCGTTTGAGGAATGGCGGCCTTGGCAATGGCTGGCCCTTTGGCCCGGATATGCCCAAATCGCTCATGCTCAATGTGCCAAAATCTGATCCAGGAACAGGCGGCACCGTTCACTCGAAGGATTGGTAAAGAACTGGTCGGGCGGCGAGATTTCAACGATCCGCCCAGCCTCCATGAACACCATCGTGTCCGCGACCTTGCGGGCAAATCCCATCTCATGCGTGACGACGACCATGGTCATGCCTGTGTCGGCCAGTTCGACCATCACATCCAGAACCTCGTTGATCATCTCGGGGTCCAGCGCCGAGGTCGGCTCGTCAAACAGCATGATCCGAGTTTCCATGCACAAGGATCGCGCGATCGCCACACGCTGCTGTTGCCCACCAGACAGCTGCGCCGGGTATTTGTCGGCCTGTTCCGGGATATGGACACGGTCAAGATACTTGCGCGCCGTCTCTTCGGCCTGCGCCTTGGAAATCTTGCGCACTTTCATCGGGCCAATCATCAGGTTTTCCAGAACCGTCAGGTGCGGAAACAGGTTGAACTGCTGGAATACCATGCCAACTTCCTGACGAAGTTCGCGAATTTCCTTGGCCCCGTCATAGACCTCGATCCCGTCAATCACGAGACGACCTGAGTTGTGCCATTCCAATCCGTTGAAACAGCGGATCAAGGTCGACTTGCCCGACCCGGATGGGCCACAAATCACAACCTTCTCGCCCTGATGCACCGTCAGATCGATATTCTTCAGCGCGTGGAACGTGCCGTAATACTTGTCCAGATTGGTCACTTCGATCATCGGAGTGGCTTGGTTCATGTCGTGCCTATCTGGGTTTGGGACACATTGGTCGGGTGTCTTTTGTCGTCTCGGGCGCAGCGCGCTTGACAGCGCAGCCTGATCGACCATCGCAGAGCCGCAACACAGCCTGCACCAGACAGGCGCTGCGATAGGTTTGAGCGGTCGTTCAAGGCCAGAAACTCCTCAAATTCGTTGCACTCTGATTAATATGGTTGCTTAATATGCAATACTCGTCAATAAAAAAACTCATGGCATTGAACTGCATTGCTTGAAATTTGCGCTGATGACCGAAGGAGGAACTGCGAATGTCCGCATGGATCAGGATGATATCTGACGAAGATGCCGACGCACAGCTGCAGGCCACTCTGGACCTGGCGCGTACACCACATGGAACCGTGGATAACGTGATGCGGGTTCACTCCCTGCGCCCCAACACCATGAAAGGGCACGTGATTTTGTACCGGGCCTGCCTGCACGATCAGGTCAACACGGTCCCGATGTGGTTTCAGGAAGTGATCAGCTCTTACGTATCCACACTCAACACATGCCCCTATTCCTACGCCAATCATTGGGCCAATGCGCGCCACCTGATCGGCGACGAAGCACGCGCCGACAAGATCGAGGCCGCGCTTAAGGCACACCGTCCGCAGGATGCATTCGAAGGCGCGCATCTTGAGGCGCTCAAATACGCTGGGAAACTTACAATCTCGCCGGGCACGATGGTCGAATCGGATGTTTCCGCACTCCGAGAGGCGGGTTGGGCCGATGGTGAGATTCTCGAGATCAACCAGATCGTCGGCTATTTCAACTATGCCAACCGATTGCTGAACGGTCTTGGTGTTACTACCGATGGCGATGTGGTGGGGTATTACAGCAGCGAGTGAAAGGACGGATCATGCAAGGGGACCCTCCGGGCAGACAGATCGACCGCGCCATCGGCGCTTCGCTGAAAGAGTTGCGCCAAAGTCGCAAACAATCCGCACGCAGGCTTGCCGAACAATCCGGTATCTCGGCCGCCATGGTCAGCCGCATTGAAAACGGTCTGGTTTCTCCTTCGATCGATACACTTGCGGCGCTGGCCGAAGCGCTTGAAGTGCCGATTGTTTCGTTGTTCCGCGAGGCCCGCACCGATCACACCGACTACACGCTTGTCCGCCATGGCGAAGGGCTGAAATCCACTCGCATCGCGGCAGGGCACAGTCATGAATATGTCAATCTAGCGCTGCATTCGCGCAAAGACCTGCGCTTTCAGGCGCGCCGGGTCACGCTGCTGCGCGAAGGCGGCCCGCCCCCGACCTATGTCGGCCACGGCGTGGTCTTTGTGCAGGCAATCGAGGGCCAGGCCATCTATCGATACGGCGAGGCCCGCTTTACGCTGTCGGCAGGCGACTCGATCAGTGTAGACGCAGAACTCAACCATGGGTTCGACGACGTGTTGACACCCGAATTCGTCTTTCTGACCGTTCAGGCCGAGCGCCCGTAATGCGATAGGAACATGGCGCAGGTACTCGACCTTGACCTAACGAAAGGACCCATTCCCGGTCACTTTCGAACCCTTGCAATTCCAGGCGCAGTCGGAATGTTGTTCAGCACGCTGTACAATATCGTCGACATCTTTTTTGCCGGGCTTCTTTCGACCAGCGCCCAAGCCGGGCTTGCACTTGGGTTTCAGGCCTTTTTCATCTCGATCTCGGTCGGCGTTGGTCTGGGCGCCGCCATGAGCGCGCTGGTCGGCAATGCCCTGGGTGCGGGCGACAACAGAACCGCGCGGCGACTGGCCGCACAAGGGATGGCATATGGCGTTACCGCGTCCTGCCTGCTTGCGCTGGCGGGTTTATGGTTCGGACCGTTGCTGATCAAGCTGGTCTCGGAACCCGGAGTGTATCGCGATGCCGGTCTGCGGTATTTCTATTGGCTGCTTCTGGCAATGCCCGGATTTCTTCTGGCCCATGGATGCAATGGCATCCTGCAGGCCCATGGCGACGCGGTTTCGATGCAGCGGGCTCTTATAGTGGCCTTTTTGGCGAACATCGTTCTGAACCCGCTTCTAATCTATGGAATTCCAGGCGTCGTCCCGGGTATCGGGTTTGATGGGCTGGCGCTGTCCACCGTCATAAGCCAGACCGGTGTAATGATCTTTTTGATCCGTCAGGTTCTTCGACGACGCCGGATGAGACGATTGCGCGCTGCGCATTTCGTTCCGCGCGTGGACCGGTTTTTCGAGATCTCCCTACAGGTGCTGCCGACTGCATTCTCATTTATGGTCATGCTGCTGTCAGTCTTTGTTCTGCAATTCGCGCTGAAGCTGTTTGGCGAGCATGCCATTGCAGGATATGCGATCGCCATTCGTCTCGAACAGGTTATGCTTCTGCCCATTCTCGGCGTCACCGGTGCCCTGTTGCCGATTGCGTCTCAGAACTTTGGCGCGCGCGACAGCCATAGGGTGCGAACGGCGCTGTTCTACTGCTGGCGCGTCGGATTCATGATGTCTCTGGTCGCGATCCCGATCCTATGGCTTGGTGGGCCATTGCTGATGCGGCTTTTCACGACTGACCCCGAAGTCATCCGCGTCGGCGTCAGCTACTTGCGCGTCGATAGCCTGATCCTGCCATTTTACATGATGCTGTTTTCGATCAATTCGCTGCTGCAAGCATTCAAAAAGCCCATCTGGACAGTCTGGATCAGCCTGTATCGTCAGGGCTTTGGAGTCGCGTTCTTTGTCTGGGTGTTTGTCGGCCTGCTGGGCTTTAGCGAAATTGGCGTTTGGCTGGGAACTGCTGCAGCTGTCGTCACCGGTTGGGTCATCGCGATGGCATTGACGAACCGCATAGCACACGCGCAGATCGGCGGATTGTGGACGTCTGCTCGGCAATAATGAAAATATTGCTCAGAAAACCAATCCCTTGGCAAATCGCAGCGCCTGACAAGGAATGAGCGGGGTGCTGAGGCCCCGTATGTTACCGGCATTTCTATTTGGTCGGATCAGACGCCCAAAACACCCTTGTTCCACACCTATCTTTTGAGGCCAGATAGTTCATCCAGACTGGTTCGAACGAACTATTTTTTCCTTTCCATCGCGAAGATGAAAAATACATCCCTGTTCTCGGGACAGGCCAACCATTGCCGCGCGATCCAAGCCGGTGCTCAATCCACGCATAACGCTGGATGTCGCGCCATGAGTGACGACGATGGCGGGACGTCTGAGATCAGAAAGAAAGCTCAGAACCCGTTCGGATATCATGTCAAAGGTCTCACCATCCGGGCTGCCAAAGCTCAAATCATCGTCGCTGAGAACGCGATCCGACTTTTCGCGAATTTCCTGTTTCGTCAGCCCTTCCCATCGCCCAAAGCCGATTTCCTGCAAGCGATCATCTACAACGAAATTGATCTCTGACCCAAGCGCGAGCCGCGCGGTATGCAACGCGCGCCCAAGCGGGCTGACAAAAACGTCACTCGGAACGTGATCGAACCTTTCGAGCAACGTTTTTTGGGTCAGAGCCTGGGCGATTCCTTTTTGCGTCAGAGGGGAATCCTTGCGCCCCTGTAATCGGCGTTCCCTGTTCCAGAGTGTTTCTCCGTGGCGCAATACAAATAGTTCCGGGTGATCAATCATCCTGCATCCTGCAACCGATCTCAGAGTTCTGCTTTGGCAAGCCAATACCGCACGCGTTCTCAGTCTGAAAGCAACTGTTCACGAAATTCCAGGGCGGCCGGAGGTAACCGGCGATAGCTGCGATAGACAACGTACCAGGTGCGCTTCAGCGATAGCTTGTCGCAATCCAAAAGCGCCAACCGTCGGGTTTCGGTCTCAAGCTCGGTTGTCTGGCGCGAAATGACGGCCAGTCCCAACTGGGCCTGCACTGCTTGTTTGACGGCTTCATTCGATTCCAACACGCAGGAGGCCTGACACTCCAACCCGTGTTCCCGAAACGCGCGTTCCATCGCTGCGCGCGTGCCCGAACCCGGTTCGCGCACGACAAAGGGATACTGCGCCAGGTCTGATGGCTCCAAATCCGTTCGATTGGCTAGTGGATGGTCAGGTGGCGCGATGACGACCAGGGGATTATCCTTGAACTGGCGCGCGATCAGATCGGAATCCTCGGGCGGCTGGCCGGTGATGGCAAGATCGGATTCGTTCGAGGCCAACATCTCAAGAATATTGTCGCGGTTGGCCACGCGAAAATCTATCTCGACACCGGGATGGCGTTTTCTGAAGCTGGCCAGGTAATCCGGGATGAAGTAGTTGGCCGTCGAAACCACGGCGATACGTAAGACGCCTTTTTGTACCCCTTTAAAATGACGCAGGTTTTCACGCAGATCATCCAGAACCCGGTTGATCCGTCTGGCCTGATGCAAGACCTCCTGACCGGCCTCGGTAATTTTGATCCCGCGCCCGGCGCGTTCAAGCAGAGCCAGTTCCACCTGAGCTTCGAGCTTTTGCATCTGCAATGTTATCGCAGGCTGAGTGACGTTCAGCGCGTCGGCTGCAAGGGTCAAAGACCCATATCGCTCGATCGCTTCGAACATTTCCAATTGGCGTAGATCGATCCGCATTCCTATTATTAGCAATAGTAATGAAACTCATACAATAAGTAATTTGTGGAAATGTATTCCCCGCTCATATCCTGCAAATGACCAAGGCAACTGTCGTTGCAAAGACTTGATTCAGGAGGCGCAGCGTGGCTGAGAAAATGTACCAAGCCGGTGTGAAGGATTACGCCAAAACCTATTGGACACCAGACTACGTTCCTTTGGATTCGGACCTGCTGGCGGTGTTCAAAGTTGTGGCACAAGACGGGGTTCCCGCCGAAGAGGCCGCCGCCGCCGTTGCTGCCGAAAGCTCGACCGGAACGTGGACCACTGTCTGGACCGATCTGCTGACCGACCTTGATTACTACAAGGGTCGCGCCTACCGGATCGAGGCCGTTCCGGGTGACCCAACCGCCTTTTATGCCTTTATCGCCTATCCGATCGACCTGTTCGAAGAAGGATCGGTGGTAAACGTGTTGACCTCGCTGGTTGGCAACGTCTTCGGCTTCAAAGCCGTGCGCAGCTTGCGTCTCGAGGATATTCGGTTCCCGTTGGCCTATGTCAAAACCTGCGGCGGCCCACCTAACGGCATTCAGGTCGAACGCGACAGACTGAACAAATACGGTCGCGCGCTGCTGGGATGCACCATCAAACCCAAGCTGGGTCTGTCGGCCAAGAACTATGGTCGCGCGGTCTATGAGTGTCTGCGCGGTGGACTCGATTTCACCAAAGATGACGAGAACATCAACTCGCAACCATTCATGCGCTGGCAGCACCGGTTCGAGTTCGTGATGGAGGCGATCCAGAAGGCCGAGGCCGAAACCGGCGAACGAAAAGGTCACTATCTCAACGTCACCGCCGCGACGCCGGAAGAGATGTACAAGCGCGCAGAGTTCGCCAAGGAACTCGGTGCCCCGATCATCATGCACGATTTCTTCACTGCCGGGTTTACCGCGAATACGGGCCTTGCCAACTGGTGCCGCGAAAACGGGATGTTGTTGCATATCCACCGCGCCATGCACGCGGTCGTTGACCGCAACCCGATGCACGGTATCCATTTCCGCGTCCTGACCAAATGCCTGCGCCTTTCAGGCGGTGATCATATGCATTCGGGCACCGTGGTCGGCAAGCTGGAAGGCGACCGCGAGGCGACGCTGGGCTGGGTCGACCAGATGCGCGAACCATTTATTCCTGAAAACCGCAAACGGGGCCTGTTCTTCGATCAGGACTGGGGCGCGATGCCCGGTGTCATGCCGGTGGCTTCTGGTGGGATTCACGTTTGGCACATGCCCTCGCTGGTGCAGATCTTCGGCGATGACGCCTGCCTGCAATTCGGCGGCGGCACGCTGGGCCACCCCTGGGGCAATGCGGCCGGTGCCCACGCGAACCGCGTGGCGCTGGAAGCCTGCACCGAGGCGCGCAATCAGGGCCGTCAGGTCGAACGCGAAGGCCGCGAGATCCTGACCGAAGCCGCCCGGCACAGCCCGGAACTGGCGATCGCCATGGAGACCTGGAAGGAAATCAAGTTCGACTTTGATGTTGTCGACAAGCTGGATGTCTGAGTTCTGCGCCGCATCCAAAACCCCAAGAAACGGAGACAGCGATGACCGACGCATCCGCATACCCGACGACCCAGCCCAGAACCGAGACATTCTCGTACCTGCCGCCGATGACGCCCGAGCGGATCGCCCAACAGGTGGCCTATATGATCGCGCGCGGCTGGAACCCGGCGATTGAATATACCGAACCGGAGAAGTCGTTCTCGAACTTCTGGTACCTGTGGAAACTGCCACTTTTCGGCACGCAATCGGTCGAACATGTGCTGAACGAGCTTGAAGCCTGCCGCCGCGCCAATCCGGGGATGCATGTGCGTCTGATCGCCTACGACAACTACGCCCAGTCGCAAGGCATGGCGTTTGTCGTCTACCGCGCCTGATTGGAACCCGAACCCAAACCCTGAACCGCACCGAGGACCGATATGAGCACCGAAGCGACACAAACCGGATTGTCCGGGCGCGAAGCCTCGATGGCGCGGCGCAAGGCTTTGTCACAGGGCAAAGCAGCGTTGCCGGCGGCAGCCGAACGTGTCCGTTCAGGGTTTCGCCAGGCAGCAATGCCAAATGACAACACCCTTGGGGGCACTGACGTTGTCGTCCCATCGACATCGTTGCCTCCGGCCCCCGTAGCAGCGCCAGTTACCCGTGTTGACGCTGGCCCTGCTACGGGGCGCGAAGCTTCGATCATGCGACGCAAAGCGCTGTCGCTTGGAAAGGCGGCGCTTCCGGCAGCGACCGAACGTATCAGATCCGGTTTTCGACAAGCCGCGATGCCGCACGAGACCGCCGCGCCTGCATCAACGCTGCCCGAAACGCCGGTCAAATCCGAAGCGGTGGCCGCTGCGACAAATGGCCGGGAAACCGCCATGCAGCACCGCATGAATCGGACCCAATTCGGCAAAGGTACCGCCGCGGCAAAGCCCCGTGTCGAACAGCAGGGCACTGTCACCTACCCGCCCAAAGTTCCCTCCGTCACAACCGCCAGTGCGAACACCCCGGTAACCGGTTTGAGCTATGCAACCGGGCAGATGATGACAGGCGCGGAAGCCGGGCGCGACAAGCCATTGACTGGAACTCAGTATGTGGCCGGGACCGAAGGCGGGTATCGCCCGGCACCCGGAAAAGTCGGCCACGCGCGAACCTCAAAAGGTCAGACGGTTTCCGGCACGATGTTGCGTTCGGCAGTGCAGATCACCGGGGATGAAGAACGCGGTGCCGCCGCTGTGACCGGGAACGCCGATCAAACCCTGGACGACGTGCTTGATGACCGAGCCGACACCGCGCTGCCTGTCTCTGCGCAGTTCCCGCGACAGTCGCAACCGCATGGCCAGACAGTCCACGGGACAAGCCTGGGCACCTCGACGCATCGGATCGGATCGAAGTCCACAATGGGCGAGCATGTGATCGAACAGACGTCGGGCGGACAAGACATTTCGGGTACGGTTATCGGCAGATCGCTGCGTGTCACCGGCAATGAATCCGGTGCGGACCGGACGCTGACCGGCTCGCAGTACTTCGCCCCGGCAGCGCTGCCCGAGGCAGTTGCCGCAGAGGCAGGCCGGGTCGACCCGGCCTCGGGCGGAAAGGTCAGCCAGTCGCAAACCTGGACAGGTCAGACAGTCACCGGCCCGCAAATGGAACATGACCCACGGGTCACCGGAGGCGAACACGGCACTTGCGCAGCCATGACCGGCACCCCTTATTTCGGAGCTGACAGCGCCCAGGGCTGGTGCGATCGCGAACGCGCACAGGACCAAGAGGCCACGCAGACCGCAACGGCACCCCGTACCATCACCGGAGACGTGCCGTTGAACGACCCGATGGTTTCGGGCACCGGGCGCGGCGCCGAGCGGGACATAACCGGATCACGCTACTTTGTATCGAACGCAACCGAGACATCGGGCAACCCCGAAGACCAGATTGCTGGATCCATCGACGGGTTTTCCGTGAGATCACCGCAACGCGCGGCCCATCTAAAAACACGCGCCAATTCGGCAACCGACGCAACAAACATCACAGGTACTTTTGCCCAAGGGCAGGGCAAGATCACCGGCAATGTCGAGTTCAGCGCCCCGGCGCGATCCGGCCCCGGCGGCGTGGCCCCTGCCCATCGCGCCGTAACCGGCGAAGGGTCTGTCAAGGGCACGGTCATCACCGGCTCGGCCTGGCGCGACGACGCCCGTATCACGGGAACCGAGGACAGCTCGGCCACATTGCGCAACCCAACCGAACGCGGTGGCGCGGCCCATGGATTTGCCGGAGCCGCCCGGTTTGGAGCAAAAGCCGTGAAACCGGATCAGACCAGCCCGGTGACTGGAGCTGTCGGCTGGACACCTAAGTCCGGAGCGACCGTGACCTTGTCCGGCGGAGCCGCAGGATGATGGCCACCCGACGCATAAAGTCCGGCCCCAATACGGCCTGGAAAGCGGGATGGATGCCCAGCGCTCAGATCGCGCGCGCACGTCCCCGACACGCGGCACAACCGACCGTTCGCAGCGCTCATCCCTTGGCCGAGCCGGCAATCGCCGCCCTGCTGGTCCAACGCGAGAACGCGTTCGAAACCCGGTTCAACCAGTTGATGAGCACATTGATCGAACTGGCACCCCGCCAGTACGAGCCGGATTTCGCCCGTGTTGCAGTTGCCGCCCTGTCGGCGATTGACATTAAGGCTGATCCGGAATGGTTCGCCGCGGACTGGAGCGCCCCTTTGAACATAGGTGACATCCACGCGCGGTGCGTGACCCGACTGTTTGCCTGGATGGCTGAAGCGGGGGACGATCTGAACCTGTTCGACCGTTTCGATGGTGCTCCGATCAAGGACCTGATTGCCCGCTGGGGGTTTCACGCGATTGACATAACACCCTGCGCCGACGGTCGCCTTGCCGGGCTATTGGGCACAGTACTTCGGGTGCCCCCTTCGATCGTAACCGCGCGACGGTCATATGCAGGGGCGATGTTCGATGTCGCGGATGCCGTTCGCAATTGGGAAAAGAATGAACTTGGGCGTTGTCGCGCAGACCAACCCAGTTCTAGCGACGCAAACTCGCGGTATTTGAAGATCGGCGTTTACCATTTCTCCAGCGGCGATCCCACCCATGCAGGTTGCGCGGCGCATGGATGCGATGATGACGCTGCAACGCGCACATTGCTGGAACGGCTGGAACAGTTCCACGACGCCATTACCGCCCGGTATGGTGCGCCCGATGCAATCGCTTTGCTTCTGGTCGGCGTCGACACCGATACGGACGCGATCCGCGTTCATGTCCCGGACAATCAGGGAAAGGTGGATGCCACGCGCTTTGTAGATGCCTCCGACCTTTATTCCGAAACGCAGGGTCTGGCCCGCGACGATGCCAAGGATGCCATTAGGTCGCGCGTTGCGGCTTGCGCCGGAGTGGCCACGGACAACATCGAAACCGGAGCGATGCGTTGGTTCTGTGGCTATCTGCTCAAGAACAATCTGGCGCAGGTTGACGCTGTGCTTCAGAAACATGGCGGCGCGTACCCGATTACGGATCACGCCGAAAAACTTATGGTGATCGGCGATCCGCTGGACGATGTGCAGCAACGCAATATTTCGTTTCAAGCGCAGATGAGCTCGGTCGAAGAAGGTGCCGGAGATCTGGCTATTGGCCTGTCGATCCTGAACGGGCTCTGCCGCGTCAAGAAAGTTTCTATCCCGGTTTTGGTCATGCGTTGTTTCGATCCGCTGATCCCAGGGGACGAACAAGCGGCCACGCGCGCCGCACGCCGCATGGCCCGGGCTGTTACAGCTTCTGCTGGCAACGCAAACGTAACGGTCGAAGCCGCCATCCGCCCCGAAAGTGGCGGGCCACTGCGCTTCGTGTCCTCCAAGCGCGATGAACTGATCTCAGCGGAGGTAGCAGGATGAGAATCTTTCAAGTCGAAGGCACGCTTGTTGCAACCGCGCGGATCAGCAAACTGGAGAACCGACGCCTTTTGGTGGTGCGTGAAAAGAACGGCAGCTGTTCTGTTGCCGTAGATCCTGTCGGCTGTAAGGAAGGTGACTGGGTTATCGCCGTCGGTAGCTCGGCCGCCAAGGACGCGGCGGGGCACAAGGATTACCCGTCTGACCTGACGATAGTTGGCATCATCGACTATTGGGAAGCTGACGCGAAAGGCGGTGTGTCATGAACATCATGCGCGTTGTCCGCGATCTTGTCACCACAAAGCGGGTTTTCGGCCTGCACGCGAAGAAGTTGCAGGTTCTCGAAGATCAGCGCGGCAATGTCGAGGTCGCCGTCGATCCGATCGGCTGCCGCGAAGGCGATTTCGTAGTCACCATCGCCTATTCCGCCGCCCGGATCGCAACAGGAAATCCGAAAGTCACCACCGACCTGACAATCGGCGGAATAATCGACGACTGGACCGAAGAACGCTGGAGTCCCGCACCGCTGCGGCCCCAGTTGAACTAGAGAAACTTAGCCGGAAAAGGAGAACATGATGGCGAGTGAAAAAACGGGCATTGCCCTTGGAATGATCGAAACCCGCGGGTTGGTACCCGCAATCGAAGCCGCCGACGCCATGACCAAAGCGTCCGAGGTTCGTCTGATCTCGCGCCAATTTGTTGGCGGCGGTTATGTGACCGTGATGGTCCGTGGCGAAACCGGGGCCGTGAATGCCGCCGTTCGCGCAGGCGCTGATGCCTGTGAACGGGTCGGCGACGGCCTGGCCGCTGCGCATATCATCGCGCGTCCTCATGCCGAAGTGGAAGGCGTTCTGCCAACCGCTGCGTCTGTCTAAGCCGTAGCGACGCAGGCTTCTGGCTTCGTTTCTGTCTTAGCTGCCGGGTCGCTCTGACCCGGCGCCCAGGCCCGAAAGGAGACTGTTTGCAATGGATACTGTCAAAAACGATATTGCTGTACCGACCGAGGTGATCCCACCCGATTGCTGGACGACAATTGCGTCAGCAGGTGCGCTGCATCGCCGCTTTGAATTCGAAAACTACGCGGGCGTCAGTGCTTTTCTCGAGCGGCTCGCCGGCCTGTCGAAAGAGGTTCGCCTGTATCCTGATCTGAGCTTCTCCAAAACACATGTAAATGTCACAATCCCGGCAAGCGGTGATGATGACTTCCTGACGCAAAGCGATTTCGCCGAGCGGTCAAATCAGTTGTTCGACACAAGCACCCAATGACCCGCGCACCCAAGAAATCCGCTGCACGATCCGCGCCTGCAAAGTCTGCGGCCCCAAAGGCCGCCGCGCGACCTGCCCCAGCAAAATCTGCAGCTAAGAAACCCAAGCGCAAATCCGCGCCCGCCAAACCGCGCCCTTACCTAGGCCTTCCGAATTCGGGCGTTTGGCCGGACTGATGCGATGGTCGCCCAAAAAGCCGCAGGACCTCCGGCCACGAGGCACCGTGCATGTTGCCGCCTGCGTCATACGCGACCAAGATGGGCGCATATTGCTGGCGCAACGGCGCGCTGATCAATTATCTGGTGGCTATTGGGAAGTGCCCGGCGGGAAAATCGAACCCGGCGAGACGCCCAAGGCTGCAGCCGCTCGGGAATTGTTCGAGGAGACAGGCCTGTCCGCGACGCGTTTGAAACGCTTCAGCGCGTATTCTCATCAGTTTGCCACCGGCCGGGTTTCATTGGATGTCTTTCTGGCGGATGACTGGGCCGGCACGCCAAAGGGGCAGGAAAACCAAAGGCTTGCCTGGGTTGACCCCGCATGCCCGCAAGTTGCGCCGCTGTTGCCATCAAATCAGAAAATCCTGACGCTTTTGACACTCCCTAAACAGGTGCTTTGTGTCACAGCCCAAAGTACCCGCAACCCTGACTGGGTCGACACGTCCCTCAACGCGGCAAACGAGATTGGTGCAGGTGCGCTGATGCTCACTGGCCCAATGACGGATGCGCAGCGCGTCTCGCTGACGCGCCGGTTGAACCCGCAGGCGCAAGCGCGCGGCCTGACAATCTGGCAATCGGGGGTTTCCGCCCAAAGCGCGCCGATCCGTATCCTGTCCGCCCCTGCCACTGTGGCGCAACCCATCATTTCGTCAGAAATAGTTGGTGTAATCGCGAAGACCCTGGCAAGCACCTCGGTCGGGCCAAGCCTGCAGGGCGACATCCTCGTCATCCCCAACTACAACGACCCGGCCCGCATGGAAAAAGAGATCAAGGCGTTTACGCAGTCGCTCGCCACCCCCGTCTA
Source organism: Ruegeria sp. CH11 (assembly GCF_056537105.1). NCBI lineage: Bacteria > Pseudomonadati > Pseudomonadota > Alphaproteobacteria > Rhodobacterales > Roseobacteraceae > Ruegeria > Ruegeria sp. CH11. The sequence goes on along the minus strand of NZ_JBQFQX010000011.1, from coordinate 28,294 downwards.
TGCGGTGGTTACAGCGGATCTTTCCCAGCAACGGGCGGCGCTGTCCGCAGGAGCGGCCGGTTTGCTGATTGACGAACAGAAAAGCCTGTCGGAACCGAAACGGTTTAAGCCCTTCTGGCGCGAGGCTGAACTGGCATGTTAGGATCGGCTGCTGCAAACCTGATCGACCCGGCGGTGCTGTTCTTTGTGCTCGGCGCGGCGATTGGTCTATTGCGCTCTAACCTTGAAATTCCTTCGGCGATCGCAAAGTTCCTTACGCTCTACCTGCTGATGGCATTGGGACTGAAGGGGGGTGCGGCCCTGGCTTCGGGCGGTCTGCCAGCCGAAGGGATCCTGGCCATCGTTGCCGCAATCGCGATGGCCGGTTTCGTCCCGGCCTATGCTTTCTACTTCCTTTCGCGCCGGATCGACCCGTTCGACAGCGCGGCAGTCGCTGCCACCTATGGATCGATCAGCGCCGTTACATTCATCACCACTCAGCAATTCCTGAGCGTCAAGGGCGTCGACTATGGCGGCTACATGACCGTCGCAATGGTGTTGATGGAAACCCCCGCCATCCTTATGGCCGTGGTTCTGGCCACGGCGGTACGGGCCCGCCAGGCCGCGCTTGAGGTGGCCGAGGACGATCCCAATGATGACGTGTTCCAGCCGCTATCCATTCGCGAAGTATTGCAAGAGGCGTTGACCGACGGCGCTCAGCTACTGCTCATTGGTAGCTTGATAATCGGCTATCTGGCCGGGCAGGACGGAAAGGCGGAGATGAGTCCCTTCACAGCCGATATTTTCAAAGGGATGTTGGCCTTCTTCCTACTGGAGATGGGACTGCTGGTCGGGCGTCAGATCAGCGAAGGCCGCGCGAAGATCGACAAAGAGCTGTTTCTGTTTGCATTCCTGTCACCTCCGATCAATGCGGCGATAGCGCTGGGATTGGCCTATCTCATCGGCTTGCAGGTCGGCGATGCGGTGCTGTTGGCAGTGCTGTCCTCATCTGCGTCATATATCGTGGTACCCGCCGTGGCGCGTTACGCCATCCCCGAGGCACGGCCAGGCGTCTACTTCACCATGGCATTGGGCATGACATTCCCCTTCAACATCCTTGTCGGCATTCCGCTGTATTATGCGGTGGCCCAGTCCGTCTGGACATAGGCGCATCCCGTTTGGAAAGGACCTGACCAGATGCGAGAAATCGAAGAAAAGAAGCTACTGACCATCATCACGCCCGGCGAACTTCAACGCATGGTCGTCGAGCAGCTCAAGAAACGTGGCATCGGCGGTTACACAGTCGTGTCTGCATCGGGTGCCGGAACATCTGGCTTGCAATCGGGGATGCTGATCAGCGATTCCAGCGTCATCCTCTACGTCATCATGTCCGAGGAACGGTTGCAAAAAGTGCTGGTTGACATGGACAAGCTCATGTCGCGCGGCTACCGGGTCAAAGCCTTCTATCAGGATATCTCGATCCTGCCCCGAAAAAAGGTCCGCTCGGACAACAGGACCTAGTTCGGCAGGAACGAACCGCCCAATTCACCGATGGCCTGCGAAATGCGCGTGGTACTTTCCTCGGAATGAGTGTCCAGTCGTTGAACAAGATACCAGTACCTCATCACCGGCAGACCGGGCCAATCGATCCGGTGCAAGATGTCTTCGTCCAGTTCACGCTGAACCACATGGGCCGACAACATCGCCACACCCAATCCTGCGATCACAGCCTCTTTTATGGTTTCATTCGAATCGAACGTGACCAATTCCGGCGTGCCGTATGTGTCGATCTGGCCCAGATAGCGTTCCAGAATGATGCGTGTCCCGGATCCGGGCTCGCGCGCCAGTACCGTCTGGCGGACCAGCTCGGCCGCGTCGTAATCCTTGCGTTGTGCCAGCACATGATCGCGCGCGACATAAAGACCATAGGGGTGAGGGCCAATCGGTGTCGCCTGGGCAGCAGGCCCGCGCGGCGGGCGTCCCATGATTGCAAGGTCGATCCGATCTGAAAACAAGTCATTCACAACCGCCGTCCTGTTGGCCACGCGAAAGGACAACCTGATTCCCGGACAGGCCTGCTGCAATGAGGCGATGAGCCTCGGCGCGAAATATCGCCCCGTGGTCTCGAATCCCAAGGTCACATGACCCGCATGACCTGCACCTAACGCTTCCAAATTGTCGCAGGCAGACGCAAGAACACCCTCGATCCGCTCCATGGCGCGGACAAGAACTGCACCGTGATCTGTTGCAACCAATCCTTCTTCGCGCCCGCCCCTGACAAGCATCGCAGTTCCGGTGGACTCCTCTAACTTCTTGATTTGATTGTGAACAGCAGGCGGGCTGAGCGATTGAAGCGACGCGGCGCCCGTAATTGATCCCGTGTCGGCCACCGCCTTCAGACTGCGCAGTTGCTTGAGGGTAATTCCGTTGAGCATGACTATTCCAAAAATATTAGCCTTCGTTTCATTTTATTAAATTTTCTGAAATTCCGCAATGTGGCAGACCATTAACGACCACGCTGGGAGGATGGATAAGTGAACGCGCAGAACGGACATGGTCTCATTGAACAGGCCGCAGCAACCGAGCCGGCACTCGCCGATGTCGTTGATCGTCTGACCGACGTCTTTGCGCAGATCGCACTTCGCATCGCGCGCGGAGAACTTGTCGAAGATCTCGCAAGCGCTGCCGGAACCAATACCGACGGAGACGCGCAAAAAGCGCTGGATGTGATTGCAGATGATGCATTCATGGAGCGCCTGTCTGACAGTGCTGTCCGCTATTACGCGTCCGAAGAACAGGATGACGTTGTTGAACTGAATCCCAACGGATCGCTCGCGCTGGCGATTGACCCGCTGGACGGGTCATCAAACATCGACACCAATGTCTCAGTTGGAACAATCTTTGGAATCTACCACTGCGCCGATGGCCCCGAGGCCAGCTTTCTGCGCCCCGGCCGCGATCTGATTGCGGCAGGTTATGCGATCTACGGGCCGCAATGCAGTCTTGTCATTTCGTTTGGAAGAGGTGTGCAGAAATACGTCCTCGATCCCGAAGACCGCCGGTTCAGACAGGTCGATGCACCGACTGGCATTTCGGTAGATTCACCCGAATACGCCATCAACGCGTCAAACTACCGTCATTGGTCGAACCCGGTGCGCGCCTATATCGACGATCTGGTCGCTGGGGCGGATGGCCCCCGCGCACGCAATTTCAACCTGCGCTGGATTGCGTCGCTGGTGGCGGAAACGCACCGTATTCTGACCCGTGGTGGGATCTTTCTATACCCTGGCGACAATCGCGACGGGTATCAGTACGGCCGGTTGCGGCTGGTCTATGAATGCGCACCAATCGCATTTTTGATCGAGAACGCCGGCGGCAGCGCGTCGAACTGCTGCGACCCTATTCTCGATCAGGTTCCAGACAGTCTGCATGCGCGCTCACCGCTGGTCTTCGGCGGATCAGACAAGGTCATGCGCGTCGCAAGCTACCACGATCTTCCCCAGGAAGAAAATGCCGCCCTGTTCGGCGAACGCGGCCTGTTCCGTACCTGAGCGAGGATTCACCACATGTCCAGAAAACACCCCATCATTTCGGTTACTGGTTCCTCGGGCGCGGGAACAACAACGGTCAAACGCACGTTTGACCAGATTTTCCGTCGCGAGAACCTGAGCGCTGTTTCTATCGAAGGCGATGCGTTTCATCGTTTTAACCGCGCTGAGATGAAGGCGGAACTTGCCAAACGGTTGGAACAGGGCGATTCCACCTTCAGCCATTTCAGTTTTGATGCCAACGAGCTGGAGGAGCTGGAACGCGTGTTTCGCGAATATGGAGATACCGGTAAGGGCCGCACCCGGCACTATGTCCACGATGATGAGGAGGCCGAGAAACTCGGCGTCGCGCCCGGCGAGTTCACCGCCTGGGCTCCGTTTGAAGACGATTCCGACCTGCTGTTTTACGAAGGCCTGCACGGGGCCGTTGTGAATGATCAGGTTGATCTGGCCGCTCTGGCTGATCTGAAAATCGGCGTCGTTCCGGTGATCAATCTGGAATGGACTCAGAAAATCCATCGCGATAAGGCCAGCCGGGGCTATTCGACCGAGGCGGTCACCGATGTCATCCTGCGACGGATGCATGACTATGTGCATTGTATCTGCCCGCAATTCACCCAGACAGACATCAATTTTCAACGGGTGCCCGTTGTTGACACGTCAAACCCGTTCATCGCGCGTTGGATACCAACAGCGGATGAAAGCCTTGTGGTGATCCGTTTCGCAAACCCGCGCGGGATCGATTTTCCCTATCTGATGTCGATGATCCACGACAGTTGGATGACGCGCGCCAACTCGCTGGTCATTCCGGGCGGCAAGATGGATCTGGCGATGCAACTTATTTTCACGCCGATGATCCACCGCCTGATCCACGAAGCCCAACGCGCCTGAGGGAACAGCCATGACAGCCCAATCGAAACTGATCTCTGACGAAACACAGATGGCGAATGCGATCCGTGTTCTGGCCATGGATGCAATTGAACAGGCAAACTCCGGCCATCCCGGTGCGCCGATGGGAATGGCCGATGTTGCCACGGTTCTGTTCAACCGTTTCATCAAGATCGACCCCACCGACCACGCGTGGCCTGACCGGGACCGCTTTGTCCTGAGCGCGGGCCACGGCTCGATGCTGGTTTATTCGATCAATCATCTGCTGGGTTACGATGACATGGACGCCAAGCAGCTGCGCAATTTCCGACAGCTGGGCTATCGCACGGCGGGACATCCCGAATACGGCCATGCCAAGGGAATTGAAACGACAACGGGTCCACTGGGCCAGGGTTTGGCCACTGCTGTTGGCATGGCTTTGGCCGAGCGGATGCAAAACGCACGCTTTGGCGATGAACTGGTCGATCACTTTACCTATGTTTTGGCCGGAGACGGTTGTTTGATGGAAGGTGTCAGCCAAGAGGCCATCGACCTCGCGGGTCATCTGGGGCTGGGTCGTCTGATCCTGTGCTGGGATGACAACGGCATTACCATCGACGGAACAACCGATCTGTCCACCTCGACGGATCAACCCGGACGGTTCGAAGCGGCAGGATGGCACGTTCAGTCAATTGACGGGCATGATAACGAGGCCATCGCAGCCGCCATTCAGGCAGCGCAGGCCGAGACCGGGCGACCTTCGATGATCGCTTGCCGATCGACGATCGGCAAAGGAGCACCGAACAAAGCTGGCAGTCACAAGGTCCACGGTGCACCTCTGGGGGCCGAAGAAATCGCCGCAACCCGCGCCGCGCTTGGCTGGACAGCGCCTCCCTTCGAAACTCCACCCGAAGTCGCCAATGCTTGGCTGGCAGTAAGCCAGCGCGGTGCCAAGGAACGGGCCAGCTGGCAAAATCGGAAGGCGATGCATCCCAAAGCCAAGGAGTTCGATGCAACGCTGGCACCCGTTGATCACCATACGCTTGGCAGGGCAATCGCCGCACACAAGGCAAGCATTTCGAGCGAAAAACCCAAACTCGCTACGCGAAAAGCGTCTGAGATGGCATTGGAAGTGGTTAACGCGGTATTGCCCAACTCGGTGGGCGGTTCAGCAGACCTGACCGGATCAAACAACACCAGAACCGGCGACATGCGCCCCGTGACCCGAGACGATTACTCAGGCGACTATCTTCACTATGGCATCCGGGAACACGGAATGTCAGCGGCGATGAACGGCATCGCCTTGCATGGCGGGTTTTTCACCTATGGTGGCACTTTTCTTGCCTTCGCAGATTATTGCCGCCCCGCAATCCGACTGTCTGCGCTGATGCAGGTGCCGGTAGCCTATGTGATGACACATGACTCGATTGGTCTGGGCGAAGACGGCCCGACCCACCAGCCGGTTGAAACCATTGCCTCACTGCGCGCCATGCCGAACCTGACCGTGATCCGCCCCGCGGACGGGGTCGAAACCGCCGAGGCCTGGGAAATTGCAGCAACAGCCACGACAACGCCCACATTGCTTTGCCTGTCGCGGCAGGGGCTGCCAACGATACGTACGGTTCACGACGCGACGAACCTGACGGCGCGCGGCGCTTATGTGCTGCGCGAGCCCGAGGCCGAACGAGACGTTACCCTGATTGCTACCGGATCAGAGGTCGAGATTGCGCTGCAAGCCGCCGATCTTCTGGCCGAGAAATCCATCAATGCGGCCGTTGTATCGGCACCCAGCTTTGATCTGTTTGAGGCGCAACCGCTTGAATATCAGGTCGAAGTTCTTGGCACTGGCCCACGCGTCGGCGTCGAAGCCGCCGTGTCTCAGGGATGGCACAGATGGTTGGGTCACGACAGTGCCTATGTCGGGATGACGGGCTTCGGAGCGTCGGCACCTGCCCCCGACCTGTACCAACATTTCAATATAACAGCCGACGCTGTCGCCAAAGCCGCAGCGGGCCTTCTGAGCGAAGATTGAAGGAGATCAAATGTCTGTAAAAGTTGCAATTAACGGCTTTGGCCGAATTGGTCGCAATGTGTTGCGCGGAATTCAGGAATCCGGCCGCAACGATGTCGAAGTTGTCGCGATCAACGATTTGGGGCCGGTTGATATGAACGCCCATCTTCTGCGCTATGACAGCGTGCACGGCAGATTCCCCGGCGACATCAACGCGACGGACAGTTCGATCGATGTCGGATCCGGCCCGATTGAGGTTACGGCCATTCGCGACCCCAAAGATCTGCCCTGGCAAGGGGTGGATGTGGCGTTGGAATGTACCGGCATCTTTACCGCCCGCGACCAGGCGGCGAAACATCTCGAAAACGGTTCAAAGCGGGTGTTGGTGTCCGCTCCGGCCAGCGGCGCCGACAATACCATCGTGTACGGGGTCAACCACAAAACGCTGCGGTCGGCGGACACCGTGGTTTCGAACGCCTCCTGCACAACCAATTGTCTTAGCCCGGTGGCGCAGGTGCTGAACGAGGCAATTGGTATCCGTCGCGGTTTCATGACCACGGTTCATTCCTACACGGGCGATCAGCCATCGCTGGACGTGATGCGCAAGGATTTCTATCGCGCCCGGGCGGCCTCACTGAGCATGGTGCCGACATCGACCGGTGCTGCCAAGGCGGTGGGCCTGGTGCTGCCGGAACTGGATGGCAAGCTTGATGGCGTAGCTATCCGGGTGCCGACCCCCAATGTTTCCGTGGTCGATCTGGTCTTTGAGGCCGAACGCGACACCACAGTCGACGAGGTCAACAACGCGATCCGATCTGCCGCCGACGGCCCGCTTGCAGGTGTTCTGGGCTATACGGACGATCCCAATGTATCGATGGATTTCAACCATGATCCGCATTCGTCCATTTTCCACATGGACCAGACCAAGGTGATGGGCGGAAACATGGTCCGAATCCTCAGCTGGTACGACAACGAGTGGGGATTCTCGAACCGAATGGCAGATACTGCGGTTGCCATGGGCAGGCTGATCTGATGCAGCTGCCGCGGATCACTGACATGGATGTGGCAGGCAAACGCCTGCTGGTGCGCGCTGACCTGAACGTCCCCGTCGAGGATCGTCGGGTGACGGACACCACCCGCATTGACCGTTTTGCTGCGGGTATGAAACCTCTGCTGGAGAAAGGCGCGCGGCTGGTTGTCCTGACCCATTTCGGACGGCCAAATCCGAATGAGCTTGATCCGGCCTATTCGGTCGACAAGCTGCGCCCGTATCTTGCAGACGCCTTGGGTGCTTCGGTTCGGTTCTCTGATGTCTGTGCCGGTGAATCCGCCCGCATCCACAGCTCTCAACTGTCGGATGGCGAAGCGATGCTGTGCGAAAACCTGCGTTACAATGCGGGGGAAACGGGGAATGACCCAAAGTTTGCCGCCGAACTGGCTGAATTGGGGGATATCTACGTCAACGATGCGTTTTCGTGTTCGCATCGCGCCCACGCGTCGACAGACGCCCTGTCTCGGATGATGCCATCAGCGGCGGGTCCTTTGCTGGTCGAAGAGATCGACGCGCTTGGCGCGGCACTGGAATCGCCTGGATCACCTGCGGTTGCTATCGTCGGTGGTGCCAAGGTTTCGACCAAAATTCCTGTCCTGAAAAATCTGGTCGGCAAGCTGGACGCGATAATCATCGCGGGCGGTATGGCCAACACCTTCCTTTATGCTGACGGCGCGCCAATGGGGAAATCGCTTCACGAGGCGGACCAGATTGACACCGTAAAGGAAATTCGCGCGTTGGCTGCGCAATCCGGGTGCCAGTTGGTGCTGCCGATCGACAGCGCCTGTGCCACCCAATTTGCCAAGGGCGCCGACCGTCATGTGTTTGCGGCGCAGGAGTGCCCTGATGACATGATGATTCTGGATGCGGGCCCTGCCTCGGTCGAGGAATTCACGCGCATCCTGACCTCTGCTCGAACGATCCTGTGGAACGGACCGCTTGGCGCCTTTGAAATCCCGCCCTTCGATGCGGCGACGGTCGCGCTTGCAAAGGTGGCGGCAAAAGTAACGAATGATGGCACCGCAATCTCGGTCGCCGGAGGTGGCGACACAGTTGCAGCGCTGAATGCAGCCGGGGTCACCGATCAATTCACATATGTCTCTTCCGCCGGAGGGGCGTTTCTGGAATGGCTGGAGGGCAAGACGCTCCCCGGTATCGCGGCCCTGTTGCGGGCCGGTCAAGCCGCCTGAGGAGGAACCGACACATGGCACTGATCACCTTGCGCCAGCTTTTGGACCACGCCGCCGAGCATGGCTATGGCGTACCAGCATTCAATATCAACAATATGGAACAGGGCCTGGCAATCATGAATGCCGCCAAGGCCGTGGACAGCCCGGTGATCCTTCAGGCCAGCCGGGGCGCACGGTCATACGCAGGCGACATCATGCTGCGTCACATGGTTCTGGCATTGGCTGAGATGTACCCGGACAATCCGATCTGCCTGCATCAGGATCATGGGAACAACGAACAAACCTGCCTGTCGGCCATCCAGCACGGGTTTACGTCGGTGATGATGGACGGCTCGCTTGAGGCGGATATGAAAACGCCAGCGTCATATGAATACAACGTTAACATCACCCGGGCCGTGTCTGAGATGGCCCATTGGGTTGGTGCCTCTGTCGAAGGTGAACTTGGAGTGCTGGGATCGTTGGAAACCGGCGAGGCCGCGAAAGAGGACGGATCGGGCGCCGAAGGCAAACTGTCGATGGACGACCTGCTGACCGACCCTGATCAGGCGGCAGATTTCGTCGCCAAGACCAAGGTCGATGCATTGGCGATTGCTTGCGGCACCTCGCACGGGGCGTACAAGTTCTCGCGCAAACCGGATGGCGAGATTCTGGCGATGGGTCGCATTGCCGAAATCCATGCGCGCATTCCCGATGTACACCTTGTGATGCACGGTTCATCATCTGTGCCGCAAGAGCTGCAGGATTTGATAAACGCCCATGGCGGGGATATGCCGCAAACTTACGGGGTGCCTGTCGAAGAAATCGAGAAAGGTATCAAGTCGGGTGTTCGCAAGGTCAATATCGACACCGATTGCCGGATGGCCATGACAGGCCAGTTCCGCAAAATCGCGGCCGAGAGCCCCTCGCAATTCGACCCGCGAAAGTTCCTTGTCCCGGCAATCAAAGAGATGGAGGACCTGTGCCGGGATCGCTTTGAACGGTTCGGAACGGCGGGCAATGCCTCCAAGATCAAGACCATCGCGCAGGATGACATGGCGGCGCGCTATGCCGCGGGCGCGCTGGACCCGGTTACCAGAAGCGCCGCAGCTGCATGACGGTTCGACGTCATATCGCTGCGGGCAACTGGAAAATGCACGGGCTGGGCGCGGATCTGGTTGAGCTGGCCGAAATTGCCAGCGCTGCGAAACCTCTCTCGGGGATCGTGACTCTGTTGTGCCTGCCAGCGACTTTACTTGACCGCGCGCGTGGTCGAGGCGTCGAATTGGGCGGCGAAGATTGCCATGTGCAGGCATCCGGCGCACATACCGGAGACCTCTCGGCCCGGATGTTGCGCGATGCAGGAGCGGATTTTGTTATCGTCGGGCATTCGGAACGGCGCAGTGACCACAAAGAGGCAAACGCCGATGTTGCGGCCAAGGCCAAGGCCGCATGGGCCGCAGACCTGACCGCGATCATCTGTATTGGCGAAACCGAGGACCAGTACCGTTCGGGACAGACAGCGAAGGTGATTGAGGCGCAGATCGCGGGCTCGGTTCCGAACGGTGCAAACCCCGAGAACACTGTGATTGCCTATGAACCCGTTTGGGCTATCGGCACCGGCCTCACGCCGGAGCCCGAAGACATCCAGACAACCCATGCCGCCATTCGCGCCAATTTGGCAGCCCGGCACCCACATGGAGGCGATATGTCGATCCTCTATGGCGGATCGGTCAAGCCTGCCAATGCGGATGTCATCTTTGCGGCACCTGATGTGGATGGTGGACTGGTTGGCGGGGCCTCGTTGAAAGCCGCCGATTTTGTTCCGATCATGCAAGCCCTGAATGCCAGCAAACGAGGTGCCAAATGAGCTTTGATCGTTCTGTGAAAATCGCACCCTCGATCCTGTCCGCCGATTTTGCCGATTTCGGACGCGAAATTCAGGCGATCGAAGCGCAAGGGGCGGATTGGGTGCATGTGGATGTCATGGACAACCACTTTGTCCCGAACCTTACCTTTGGCCCGCCAGCGGTCAAAGCCTTCCGCAAACATGTGAAGACGGTGATGGATGTGCATCTGATGATTGCTCCCGTAGACCCGTTCATCGAGGCTTATGCTGATGCCGGTGCAGACATCCTGACCGCGCATGTCGAAGCGGGGCCGCATATTCACCGTACCTTGCAAGCCATTCGCGGGGCCGGAATGAAAGCGGGCGTTGCGTTGAACCCGGCGACACCGGCCGAGGCGGTCTCTCATGTCCTGGATTTGTGCGATCTCGTGTGTGTCATGACAGTAAATCCCGGTTTCGGAGGCCAGAAATTCATCGACATGACGGCAAAAATCAGGGCATTGCGGCAGATGATCGGTGACCGCGAGGTCCACATCGAAATTGACGGCGGGGTAGACCCGGATACAGCGCCGCTGGTCCGCAATGCCGGGGCGGATGTGCTGGTCGCAGGTTCCGCAGTGTTTCGGGGCGGCTCGGTCGAGGCGCCGGACGCCTATGGCCGGAACATTTCCGCCATCCGGGCTGCGGCAGGCGATTGATCAGATCAGGCGACAGGAGACCTCAGATGGCTGAAACAACTCCGGTTTGCGATTTCGGACGCCCTGCCCCCGAGTTTTCGCTTCAGGCGACGGATGGCAGGATTGTTGGACTGGCAGATGTTGCCGGCGCAAACGGAACTCTGGTCATGTTCATCTGCAACCACTGCCCTTATGTTCTGGCGGTGCTGGACAGGATCATCCGAGACGCGCACGAGCTACAGAATCTTGGCATTGGCGTTGTTGCGATTTCGGCCAACGATGTGGACGCCTATCCGGCGGACAGTTTCGACAACATGAGGCGGATGGCGGAAAGTCGAGGGTTTCCTTTTCCCTATCTTTACGACCAAGACCAAAGCGTCGCCCGGGCCTATGGCGCGGTCTGCACACCCGATTTCTTTGGCTACGATGCCGGTTTCGGATTGCAATACCGGGGGCGGCTGGACGCGTCGGGCCGACAGGAAGGTCCCAGTGATCTGCGGCGGGATTTGTTTCGGGCCATGAAGCAAGTCGCAGAAACCGGACGGGGGCCGAAAGATCAGGTTCCCTCGATCGGCTGCTCAATAAAATGGAAGGTGAACTAGCAATGGCTCGGATTGTTTTTGATCTCGACGGCACGCTGATCGACAGCGCGCTCGATCTGCACAACATCGCATGTGAAATCATGCGCGAAGAGGGCCTTTCGCCGATTACCGTTGACCAGGCGCGTTCGTTCATAGGCCATGGCGTCGATACGTTTGTCACCAAGCTCAGAAAGGTGCGCCAGATACCGGATGCCGATCACGACCGCATTCTTGGCATGTTCAAAGACCGATATCAGGACGCGGTTCATCTGACCCTGATCTATCCGGGCGTCAAACAGGCACTTGAGGGACTGACACGGGCCGGTCATAGCCTAGGAGTTTGCACCAACAAGCCCCTCGGCCCCTGTCTGGCGGTGCTGAAACATCTGGAACTCGATCGGTATTTTCATGTGGTGCGCGCGGGCGACAGTCTGCCGGTTCACAAGCCCGATCCAGCCCCCTTGCATTCCGCCTTTGCAGACATGCCTCCGGGACACGAGATCTATGTCGGCGACAGCGAGGTCGATGCGGAAACGGCAATGCGCGCGAAGGTTCCGTTCCTGCTGTACACCAAAGGGTATCGCAAGAAACCAGTCGGCCTGATCCCACACACTCAGTCCTTTTGCCACTTTGACAACCTGTCGGATCTTGTGGACGCGCTGTTGGCCGAGACTGAAGAAGCCCGCACAGCCTGAGGCAAAGCCGCTTGCGCGAGCCGGTCGGAATTGGGGCGGATGCTAAGGCGTTTCGCCTGTTCGTTTGATCCGGCGTTTATTTCAGAGTTTTAGGTGTATGTTTCAGAATTTGGCCGTTTGCGGCCAAAAATCCTGAATGGGCGCACATTTTTGCGCCCCGTAGCGGGTATTGAGCGCCCATCCAACACATCCATTCACAAATCAGCGAAGCCAATACTCGGCCGTATCCTGCCTATGGCATAACTGCAGCAGAACGAGCTTGTATCGGCAAAGTCGAGTCATGTTCGTATATGCATATCGCCCCTGCCCTGCTCCGGCTTTTGTTCGGGCGCGCTTTGCCGCAGGTTTGGCGTTAATGCAGGCGATGGGAATGTGTAAGTGACTGAAGGAAGCAGATAAGGACATGAAAATGGCTTTGGGCAGCATGCAGGCCGCTCCGCAATCCGCAAAGGACATTCGTGGCGTTCCGATTTCTTATGTAGATGTAAATGCGATTGATGCGCTGGAGCATGCTATTGAGATGGCCCTGTCCTTTCGTGGTGAGTCGATTGCCACCATTGATGCGGTTCTGGCCGAACACCCGCGCTTTGTTATGGGCTGGCTGTTCAAGGCCGGGTGGCTGACGCAATCGATGGAAACGCGGGTTTATCCTGAGTTCATCGAAGCGATTAATCGCGCCGAGCAGCTCTCGGGACTGGCCAACACTCGAGAAAAGGGCCATCTGGCAGCCGCCAAAGCCTGGGCCGCAGGTGATTTCTTTGGGGCGGTTCAGAAATGGGAAGAGGTGCTGACTCAATATCCCAAAGATCTGTTCGCGCTGGGATTGATCCACTACACAATGGTTTTGCTGGGCGATGTCCCGGGCCAGCGCGATGTGGTTGCGCGTGTCTTCAACCAATGGGACGCAGACATCCCCGGTTATGAGTTTGTTTTGGGTTTCTATGCCTTTGGGCTGGAAGAAAACCGCGATTTCACTCATGCAGAGGACCTGGCGCGACAGGCTTTGGATATCCGCCCCGACAACCCTTATGCGATCCACGCGGTCAGCCACGTGATGGAGATGCGCGGGCGGCAATCCTGCGGAATCAAGTTCATGAAAGACCGTGCCGACCTCTGGAGCACGTCGAATTTCGCAAACCATCTGTGGTGGCACACGTCGCTCTATCATCTCGATCTGGAACAGTATGATCACGTCTATGGCATCTTCGACCAACATCTGGATTCCAGACGCAAGGATGGCAACAAATACGAAGAGCTCGACGCCGCAGCCCTGCTGTGGCGCATGAACCTTGCTGGTCAGGACAGCGGTGACCGTTGGGTTCATCTGGCGAACAAATGGGAACCCGCAGCGCAAGACACGCTTTATGCGTTCAACGATGTGCATGCGATGATGACATTTGCGTCCGATGGGCGCGAAAAGGCGCAAGACCTGTTGGTCAATGCAAACAAGCGCTATCTCGAAAGTGCCTCGGATGCGAACGCAGCCATGAGCCGTGAAATCGGAATGCCGTTCTGTCTGGCCATTCAGGATTTCAAACGCGAGGATTACGCCGCGTGCGTGGATCGTTTGCTGCCGGTTCGCTACATGACGCACCGGTTGGGGGGCAGCTTTGCCCAAAGGGACATAATTGGCTGGACCTTGCTCGAGGCCGCTTTGCGTGCAAAACGCTTTGATCTGGCATTGGGGTTGGCCAATGAACGCACGGGTCTGAAACCCACATCGGTTCAGAACTGGCGGGCCGTTGCGCGTGCGCTGCGAGGTTTGGGCAATATCGGCAGGGCTGACCAGGCCATGGCGAAAGCCGACGCGCTTGCCTCTGCCTGACATGTAACGATCATTCCTGCCCGGGGCCTATCGGGGCAGGAACGCGCCATCCATTTCCACAACTTCTTCCCAGATGGTTTTCGCGGCGGGTGAATCCGGAATGTTAAGCGGCTTGATCAGATGCCAATGCCGATGCAACGGGAGGCCATTCAGGTTCAGGCTGACCAGACGTCCCGTTTTCAGCTCTTCCATCACCGTGTGCTTGGACAACATCGCAATACCGAGCCCGGCTATGACCGCCTGTTTGATTGTCTCGTTTCCGCCCATGACAGCGACCCGATAGCTTTGCCCCGCCCCGATATCATCCAAAAAGCGCGCCATCAGAATGCGGGTGCCCGACCCTTCTTCGCGGGCGATGAACGTCTCTTTCAAAAGCGCCTCGGACGGCACGGCGCTGAGTCCGGCCAGCTTGTGCTCGGGGTTTGCGATCAGGATATAGGGATGCGATCCGATGGTGGCCGAGACCAGTTCAGGCGATTTCGGAGGGCGGCCCATGATCGCCAGATGCAGGGCTTTTGCATCCAGCATGGCGATGATCTGTTCTCGGTTGCCGATGGCCAGATCAATCTCGATATCGGGGAGTCTGGCATTCAGATCTGCAACAAGTGACGGTGCGAAATACTTTCCCGTACTGACAACACCCAACCGGATATGGCCTTTTTTACCCTCTCGCAGCGCCTCGATATCGCGCATGCTCTTCTCAAGCTCAGAGTTGATGCGCGCCGCGGCAGCGACAAGGATTTGACCTGCTTCCGTGGCCTTCATTGGCCCGGACCCACTGCGGATGATCAGCGGCGTATCGACGATTTCTTCCAGGTTCTTCAATTGGGTATGCACAGCGGGGGATGTCAGGTTCAGTTCCTGAGACGCTCCGGAGAACGAGCCATGGCGGCTGACCGCGCTCAGCGCCAAGAGCGAACGCAAGTTCTGGTATCTCCGGATCATCTTTAACATAGGTTAAGCCTCGTTTCCTATATTTAAATATCATTAACGGAAGGAAACATAAATACTCTTCTTAAGCTATTGAAGCTGGCAGAGGAGATTCGCTTATGTCACAGCTGACTTCCATTAACGACGTGGACGTGTCTGGCCGTCGCCTATTGGTACGCGCTGATCTGAACGTACCGATCCAGGATGGCAAAATCACGGATATGACACGGATCAATCGGTTCGCCGATGGTATGCGCCCGTTGCTGAAAAAGGGTGCCAAACTGGTTGTTTTGACCCACCGGGGCAGACCTGACCGGCCCTTTGACCAGTCGCTGTCAAACGAGAAGATCAGAAAGGCCCTGTCGGATGCGCTGCAGGCGCCGGTCTGGTTTTCTGCCTATTCGACCGGCCCCTCCAGCGAGAGCTTTGCCAGCCGTCTGGGCGAAGGACAGGTATTGCTGTGCGAGAATGTGCGCTTTCTGAAAGGCGAAACCGCAAATGACCTTGAAGTGGCCGCTGGCCTTTCCCGTCTGGGCGAGGTCTTTGTTAACGATGCGTTTTCAAGCGCGCATCGTGCGCATTCCTCGATCGAAGGCGTCACTCGTTTCCTGCCCTCTTTCGCCGGTCCACTGATGCTGGACGAAATCGACGCGCTTTCCCATACATTGGATACCCCTGACCAACCTGCTGTTGCGGTGATTGGGGCGGACACGCTGTCCAGCAAAGCATCGATCCTTATGAATCTTGCCGGAAAGCTGGACAAGCTGATCATCGGAGGGAAGATTGCGAATACCTTCCTTCATGCAAGTGGTACACCCATCGGTCAGTCTCAGTTCGAGGCAGATCACCTGGATACTGTCGCAGAAATCCGGGCACGCGCCGAAGCTGCTGGATGCAAGATCCTGCTTCCGGTCGACCTCGTCGTCTCCCGGGACGGGGGTCAAGCCACCGAGACGGTCGACCGAACATCGTGCCCGCAGGACGCGACGATTCTGGACGTCGGACCCAAAAGTGTCGAGCGCTTCAAAGAAGCGCTCGGGTCGGCCTGCGCAATTCTGTGGAATGGCCCGATCGGACGCGTGGCGGATGAAACCTCGACAGTGGGTCTTGCGCAAGAGGCCGCGCGGATCACGCGCCTGGGCAAGTCGATTACCGTCGCTGGTGGGCGCGAAACCGTGCGCGCACTGAACCAGGCTGGCGTTTCGGACGACTTTTCCTATGTGTCGACCGCGCGCGGAGCCTTTCTAGAAAGCCTGAGCGGAAGAAACCTGCCGGGCATCGCCGCGTTGAAAGGCGCGCAGTGCGCATCATGACTTTACGGGCCCTGATCTTTGACGTCGATGGAACACTGGCTGAAACCGAAGTGGTCCATCGCGTCGCCTACAACACCGCTTTCGCCGAAGCCGGACTGGATTGGTATTGGAGCGAGGAGGCATTCATCAAGATCCTGCGCCACGCCGGAGCCAAAGAGCAGATGCGCGCCTATGCCAAGCGGGTTGGCACCCCGCTTTCGGAACCCGAAATCGTTCATCTTCACGACCGCAAGATGCGTGCCTATCGCGAAATGCTCAGGGAAGGTGACCGATTGAAACTGCGCGACGGCGTGCGGGACCTGATCGCGCGGGCGCGCCATAAGGGCCTAAAAATAGCCGTTTCGACCGCATCACACAGGATGAATGTCGAATCGCTCTGTCACGCCTGTTGGGGCACGTCCGCCGACCGCATTTTCAACGTCATCGCAACCGGCGAGGAAGTTCGTTCTAAGAAACCATCACCGGACGTTTACCATTTGGCGCTGAACCGATTGGGGGTCCACCCAGACGAGGCCTTGGCTATTGAAGACAGTCAGAACGGACTGCGCGCCGGATTGGCCGCAGGTTTACGCGTCTTGGTCACCCCGTCAGACTTTACGCGCTCAGATGACTTTTCCGGAGCCACCTGGATTCGCAACAGCCTGGCCCTGGATACGCTGCCGAATGTACTGTCCGAGGTGCTCAAAGACGACGCCACCCCAGCCTTGCTGCAGATGGCGCGCTAAAATGGAGCCAGATCAGACACCAGCGAGAAGCGGTTCGAAATGCCTGTCAGCTACAAATTCATGGCGTCCTGAAACGGGGCATAGCTGATCGGCCATTCTGCTGAAACTTCGAGCGATGCATTTTTGATCACTCGATCTCGTCATCGCCGACGTTACCTCACTCGCTTCTCGCCGAGAAGATATACAAGTCCATTCGAACGGATCCACGTTTCCGAAATAGGCAATCTCACGCGACGCCAACGGCGTCTTTGCCCCAAGTTCGGGGTATTCGTATCGCTTGAACAGCTGCGAGAAATTGGCGAAATACATGAACTTGGCCGCGTTGAAATCGACCGCTGGATTCACAAGATGCTGACTGGACTGCACCAGTTTCCGATCATCATATGCGCGCAACTGCCGGAACCGCAGACGGGTTTCTTCCAGCTCAGCCTCGCCAAATGGCTTCGACTGAAACGCCATCGAGGTTTTGCCGAACCGCGTATTGCTTGAGCCCTGCGCAGTTGACAGGGTCGACATCATCCGTGCCGAGGCAATCAACCCGGACCCGATCTTTGAATAGGTCGTTTCGGTTATGAAAAACGGAGGCTTCAACGCGCAGGGATGGCAGACGACCGATATTTTGTCGTCTTCCGACACCTCGATGTCTCGGTTGTAATTCAGAGACGTGTAGATGAAGCTCGCGTAAATTCGATGCCCATTCTCGGAAATCCATTCGGACGGACGTTTCGCGGTCAGCGTAGAGATCCATTTCCAATGCAGATTCCCTGCATGCGTCAAACAGAAATGTTCGGACAGGCCAAAAATATCCAGATGCGGCATTCCAGCGAAAAAGCTGTCGTGGGTTGCTAACATCGTGTCACCTCCTTGGATCGGAGTTATCCCGCTGGCGCTTTGAGCTTTTCGTACAGGGAAAGGGCCGAACACGCGCCGCATTTCGCGCAGCCTGCGGTCATTTCTTCGGACTTGATGCCGCTTTCCCGCAGCATCTTGCCAATGGGCATCAGAATTTCGTGCATAAAGCCCGATGACGGGGTCGGGTGGCTTTCCATCGGGGTCCCCGAGATCGGTACGAACGGCACGACGAACGGGTAAACCCCAATGTCGATCAGGCGTTCGCTCATGTCGATGATCTGTTCCTTGGTGTCCCCCAGCCCAGCCAGGATATAGGTGGATACCTCACCGCGGCCGAAGACTTCGACCGCCGCCTCGAAAGCTTCGAAATAACGATCAACCGACACTTGCGCTTTGCCGGGCATAACCTCTGCGCGAACCTCTTCACTGACAGCCTCAAGATGCATCCCCAGCGAGTCGATGCCGGCATCTTTCATGCGCTGGAACCAGTCATCCGTGTCGGGCGGTTCGCACTGGCCTTGAATGGGCAGATCGACGCGCGCCTTAACACCTTCGGCGCTTTCACACAGAATGTGGGCACCCCGGTCCTTGGTGGGCGGTGTCCCGGTCGTCATGATCATCTGCGTTACGCCGTCCAGCTCAACTGCGGCCTTTGCGACCTCGCCCAGCTGTTCCGGCGTTTTGCGTTCGATGGTGCGGCCGGCTGCCAAAGACTGACCGATCGAGCAGAACTTGCAGGTCTTGGTGCGACTTTGATACCGGATGCAGGTTTGCAGGATCGTTGTTGCCAGCACATCCTTGCTGTGCAGCGCAGCAATATGAGAATAGGGAATGCCGTCTGCCGTGCTGCAATCGTAAAACTTCGGGCGAAACGGGAACTTTACGCGCCCAACATCCACGCCATCGCGGCGAACGCGGCTATTGCCCTCGGCATCGGGAGCGTCGACAACATAGGGGCTGCTGAAAGCCGGTGCCGTGTGAACCGGAATCATGACGGTCTTGTCGTTGATGGTCAGGGCGGTGTGGTCCGAGGGACCGGCACCCCCTCTGCGGCTTTCGCCACTATTTTTCGGATCGACAAGGCGTACGCCGTTTGACTGCAGTTCATTGATAAGTTCTTCACCACTCATCGGCCGCGCGGGCTTGGCGGTTTCGGGTTGGTCGTAGGCACGAGCGACGCTCATTTTTTGGTTTCCTCCCGGTCTTGATTGGGGTGGTCCAAACACCTCCGTCAGGCCACCCAAGGGACCTATTGCGCCTTTGAATCTGGCAACATCCATCCCAAGCAACGCCTCGGCTTCCCCCGCCGATCATTGGCATTGATTGCTGCCATTTCACGCTACTTTCGCAAAAAATAGAACAATCAATTGTTCCTGTCAATGTAATAGTATTGGAAATAATATTTCCCATATGTATATGAAGTTTCTGCTGATATTTGCCCATTCAACGCCAATTGTCGGAAAATTTCGCTAGTTTGCTCACAGCACTCTTGACCGGATTTAGATATACAATATACAGTCAATCATAGAAACAAACAGGTTTTGACCGTATATGGAAAATTGGCTCCCCACTCTCGCCGACGATGGAAACCCCCGCTATATGGCGCTGGCAAACGCCATAGCTGAGGATATCCATACAGGCCGATTGTCCGTCGGTGACCGATTGCCGCCACAGCGGGAGCTGGCTGAGAGACTGTCAATTCACTTCACGACCGTCGCACGAGGTTATGTGGAGGCAAATGCCCGGGGTCTGATCGAATCGAAGGTCGGACGGGGTACGTTTGTCAGCAAGCAGACCCGCAGCGAAGCTCATGTTTTTCCCGACCGCCCCGCCGATGCGTCCATGAACCTGCCCCCGGAACCTCATGACGCAGAACTGGCGCGAAAAATGCGGACCGGCGCGCAGTACGTGGTCGAGGATATTGTATCCTTGCTCAGGTACCAGGGGGCTGCGGGGGGTGACGCGGACAAGCAAGCCGCCCTGACATGGCTCAGCCGGAGGTCAATGACCCCGAAGCAAGATCGCCTGCTTATAGCGCCCGGCGCACAGGCAGCGCTGGATGGCATCCTGCACGCAACCACGAAACCCGGGGATACGATTCTATGCGAGAACATCACCTATCCCGGCATTCGGTCGCTCGCCGCCCAGCACCGCCTGAATCTGGTTGGTCTGACGATGGACGAGGATGGGATCGATCCGCAAGCGCTGCAGGATGCATGCGAATCTCACGCGCCAAAAGCGCTCTATCTGAATCCCACTCTTCAAAACCCGACCACTCTGACAATTCCGATTGAGCGGCGCCGCGAACTGGCCGCAATCGCGCGTAAATACAACGTACCGATTCTCGAAGATGACGCTTACGGCCTCATACCGGCGCGGGGCCAGCAACCAGCCCCATTTGCCTCGATCGCGCCAGAACTGACCTGGCATATTGCAGGCCTTTCAAAATGCATTGGCGCAGGTTTGCGAGTGGCCTATGTCATCGCCCCTGATGCGCGCAGCGCCTGGCCGTTGTTGTCAGCGATGCGAGCGACATTTGTCATGGCTTCACCGCTTACAGTTGCTGTTGTGACCAAGTGGATCGAGGACGGAACAGCGACCAGTATATTGCGCGCCGTGCGCAACGAGACGATCGAACGCAACAAGCTGGCCCGGCGCATTCTGCCCGAAGGCTCGTTCCGCAGCGATCCGCTTAGCTTCAGTATCTGGCTGGAACTGCCCGCACCCTGGACCCGAACCGCGTTTGTTGAACACATGCGGTCGAAGAACATTGGTGTTGTTGCCAGCGATGCATTCGTGGTCGACCGTGTCGCGCCGGAAGCTGTCAGAATGTGCCTCGGCGGTCCCGCGACACGCGGGCAGATCGAATCCACGCTCGGCTTTGCGGCGCACGCCCTGACCGAATCTCCGGCGCTGACTTCGGCGTTTCTATGAGAACAGATTGCCCCCTGGCCCTATTCGCCACGCAACGCTACCCAGACCAATTCGGCCTCTTCTTCGCCGACATTCTTCCATTTGTGCGGAATTTCACCGCTGAAATGCAACGAGTCTCCGGCAGCCAGGTGGTATTCGGTTTTCCCTACCTGAAACTCGACCTCTCCCGAAAGAACGTGCACAAGCTCTTCGCCGGAATGGCGCAAAAGCTTGCGTCCGCTGCTGGCGTCGGGCTTCATGACCGCGATCGCGGCTGCGGCCCGGAATTGTTGATAGGGACCGGTGATGCCTTCAAGATTCAGACCCTTGTGCGGCGTAAAAACGATCGTGCGATCATCTCGCTTGGTGTGCAAAACCGGCTCGGGAAGATCGTCGCCATCTTCGATAAAGTAATTTACCGGCACTCCCAGAGCATTACTGAGTTTCAGCAGGGTCGTGATCGTGGGCACCATATCACTGCGTTCGATCTTGTGGATCGCAGGGCCGGACACGTCGCTTTTCGCCGACAATTGTTGCAAGGACATGCCTTGCTCACTGCGCAGGTCCAACAGCTTCTGCCCCACGCGACTTACAATTTTTTCAACCTCGTCCGTCTTGGCCGCAGGACGAACCGATTGGTTGGTGGTCTGTTTCTTGCTTTGCTTTTGCACCGAAATCTCCGGATCAGACAATCAAATCAATTCACAGGGCAGAAACGTGCGTGCGACGCGCCACGCAGGGCAACACGTCGACCGGTCCATTCCCATTGTGCTCAGCAAGCCTCGGGCGACGCAGACGCCTGATAACTATACGTAACACATCCTGTAGCTTCCGAGATACATCATGACACAAGAAACCAAAAGTCTAAACGACCAGCTTGGAAATATTGTCGAGACCGTACGTGCATACGCGGGCGTCACCGGGAAAAAGGCCATCAACGGCGCCAGCCGGTTTGTTAAACATGAAGACCCGATTCACGGGCCCGGCGATGATGGAGCTGTCGTCGATGTAGACGGCACTCATATCATCGGATGCGGCGAAGCGATCCTGCCCGCATTTTATCAACACGACCCTTACGGGGCCGGAATCGCGGCCGTTCTAGCAAATGTAAACGACGTGGCCGCAATGGGGGGCGTACCCAAAGGGATCGTCAATACGGTCGTCGGCCCCAGGGAAACCACGGATACCGCCTTGCGCGGCCTTCAGGATGCGGCGGAAATGTACGATGTCCCGATCATCGGAGGGCATCTGACCCAGAACGCAGACACCTATGCCCTATCGGCCTTTGCACTTGGCCATGCCGACAAGATTCTGTCGATGGCAAATGTCCAGCCGGGGATGGCCTTGCTATTCGTCGCCTGCTTGAACGGACGCATGCGAGAGGATTTCCCTTTCTTCACCTCGCTCGACACACAAGGACCGACCCTCGCGCGTGATGTCAGATTGCTTGCCAAAGTCGCTTCTTCGGGTGCTGCACTGGCGGCCAAGGATGTTTCAATGGCAGGCTCGCTCGGGTCTCTGGCGATGTTGCTTGAATATTCGCGCTGCGGCGCACAGCTCGATATGGAAAAACACCCGATGCCTGCAGGGGTCGATCCCGCCCGCTGGTTGATTTCTTTCCCAACATACGCCTTCTGGCTGGCGACCGAGCATGACCGCATCAGTGAATGCGTCAAACTGTTCGAGGCCCATGATCTGGTCTGCGCCCATGTTGGCGACACGACGGCCAGTCCTGAGATTATCCTGAATCACTCGGGATCGAGCCTGTCTCTGATGGACCTCAGCCGCGAGAGCATTACCGGATTGTGGGACTGACCCCTAGCCTGTGGGACAAAGCGGCGTCTGCTGCTCGCGCGCCAGCCATTCTACCGACATTCCGTCCGGACGGCCTGGCCAGTCCAACGGTGGCGCTGTTGTTAGATCGAACAGCATCGGTTGATGCGGGATGCCAAAGGACATCGTTTGCTCGCCATCGCAGGTCCACCCCAACCGCTGAAAGAAGTTCACATTGGCCAGCTGAACGCTGGCCTCCATCTCGGACCCGCCTTTGACAGCGGCGGTTGCCGTGGCAAACCGGACAAGATGGGCGCCAACAATTGTGCGGTGGCGTTGCAATACGGCAAGCCGATCACCTTTCCACCTGCCAGATGCGTTCACCGGATAAAGGCGCACTGCCCCTGCGCATTCACCCTTTCTGGCAGCAAGGGCGTGAACAACTTCGGGGTTGTGATCGTGTTCGTCAACATCGGTCAGGGTGAGAACGCCTTGCTCGAGAACAAATACCCGATGGCGGATCGCGTAATGTGCGGCCAGATCATCGCCGCGGTCGGCCGCCCAAACTGGAATACGTTTCTTCTGCATTGCGGGCACCCCCTCTGAACGCGCGCAGAGGTTCAAAACGCGAATCCCCGTCGCGAAAGCACCCCTGCGCCGCTGCCCGATCTTAGCATAGCTGCGACGTTTCGTCTACAATAGTAGATGATCCTCGGATCGGAATCGCCAATCGATTTCAGGACCAATCCGTGCGGATTCTTTTGCGCAGAACATCTCGTGCCGCAGTCAATTCGGCCGCCGCCGCGTATTCCGTCCAGTCGGCAAGACCCGGTTCGGCATCAACCAATTGCCCGGTCTTACGGTCCACCCGAATGACAGACAGCGAATAAAGAACGCCGGCGCCCGAGGGCTCTGGTTGCGTGATCGTGACAATAGCAAGCCCCGAGGCAAGATGCATTTCGGTGCAACCATATGGATCGAGAAGGCCGTGTGACAGATCTCCGGTTTCGTTCAGAATGACCCATTCCTGTTTGGAATCCTGAGCGTCCTTGATCGCGTTAGAAAGCTTAGATGCTTGGTTTTCCTCAAAAATCCTTCTTTCACGCATTGCAAACGCAGCACCTGAAACTTTGCTATGAGGCAGGGTGTCTGCCCCGATCTCCAAAGCCTGCGTGGCTCGGACATAAAATTCCTCAGCTTTGGGCCAGGCAGCCTCGAGAGCTTCGGGTGTTTTGAACTCGACCAGGATGTCCGACATCGAGCGGATTGTGGTGACGATCTTCTTGTATTGCTCGGGATCCATCGCCGAGATTGAAAACAGCTGTTGTTCACATTCCGACCAGAACTGACGCGGATGTCCTGCGTTTGGAGTCAGCATTACGGTTTTCTCCCATTCTTGGCCAAACGCACACGCACGCACCCCGGCCACATCACATTTATCTTGTGTCGGATACGATATGCTGTTAATTATCCGAAAGTCTAATTCACTTTAATACATTCCGGAGGCGATAGCCAGTTTTCTGTGCGCCGACGAAATGTTTCGAATGAATAAAACGATGGGAGGTCGTCGTGAGCAAAACAGCGGTCGTAGCGCTGGGAGGAAACGCCCTGACACAAGAAGGTCAGGACGGAACCCAAGAAGAACAATATGCCAACGCAATCGCGATGGCCAAATCCGTGCGTTCGCTATTGCGGCAAGGCTGGAAGATCATCATCGTCCACGGCAACGGCCCGCAGGTTGGCAATCTGGCCATTCAGCACGAAGAAGGTGCCAAACTGGTCCCGGCGCAACCCTTGTTTGCGCTCGGCGCGATGACGCAAGGAGCGTTGGGCAGCCTGATCTCGCTTGCGATGCACGAAATCTGCGGCGAAGAATGCTCTGGCATCGTCTCGGTCGTGACCCATGTGGTTGTTGACCCAAATGATGCTGCCTTCGAGAACCCAACCAAACCCATTGGCCCCTTCTTCTCCGAAGCGGAAGCAAAAGAATTTTCCGACAGTCGCGGCTGGTCCATGATTCAGGATTCAGGCCGCGGTTATCGGCGGGTCGTCCCCTCCCCCGAACCCAAAGCGACGTTAGAAGCAGAAGCGATCGCCCAGTTGACTGAGGCTGGCAATATCGTCGTCGCGGCGGGTGGCGGAGGAATTCCGGTCATGCAGGATGGCGGTATCTATAAAGGCGTCGACGCTGTTGTCGATAAGGATTTTGCAGCCGAGCGAATTGCCGACGCGGCCAATGCGGACGCATTGGTCATGGTAACAGGCGTTCCAACGGTTATGCTGGACTTTGGCAAACCCACTCAGCGCGCAGTCGAGCATTTGTCGGTTTCCGAGGCGCGACAGCACTTGGAAGATGGACAATTCCCGCCTGGCAGCATGGGCCCCAAAATGGAGGCCGCAATGAAATTCGTGAAGGGAGACGGATCGAACCCGAACCGTCTGGCGGCAATTACTACGCCGGAACTCGTCTACGGAACGCTGGCTGAAACCTCTGGCGGTGTGGTCGAAGGTGGGGTCGGAACCTGCATCACGGCGGATACCGCCATTGCCGATCGCTCGAACAAGGAAGTTGCCTAATGCCCAGTCTCGTATCCGTTCACCAAAATTCCTACAAAGACAGCGTAAAGCTTCTTGAAGCAACGCGCGCTTTGTTGAGTGCTGACGGCGTTCAATGGGGCTGGGCCTTCATGGCAACGCCGGCAAATGTCGAAGCAGCTGTACAGGAAGGTGCCTCTGACGGTCTGGACAGTGCGGGGGCCAACGATCTGGTTCTGGCCGTGCGGGCTGATGATGATGACGCTGCCAAAGCCGCACTTGAAACCGCTTCGGGCATCCTGTTCGAAGCCGCCAGTGCGGCAGATGGTGACGAAGAGAAGATTGCGCCCGACCTTGCCTCGGCCGTGAAAGAGCAACCCGACTCCAATCTGGCCATTGTGTCGGTACCCGGAGCCTATGCCGCACTTGAGGCGCATAAAGCACTTAGCGCCGGGCTGAACGTTCTGCTGTTCAGTGACAATGTCCCGCTGGAAGACGAAGTTGCGCTGAAGAAACGCGCGCAAGAGCTTGGCTTGCTGGTCATGGGTCCGGGCGCGGGCACAGCCATGCTCGGCGGCACCGGACTGGCCTTCGCCAACCGTGTCAACAAAGGCTCGGTCGGCGTTCTGTCTGCAGCAGGCACCGGTGCGCAAGAGGTTATGAGCCTGCTTGATCGCTGGGGCATCGGCGTGTCTCATGTCATCGGACTTGGTGGCCGCGACCTTTCCCCGGAAGTTGGGGGGCTCATGGCGCAATCCGCCATCAAGGCATTGGACGCAGATCCGGACACCAAGACGATTTTGCTGGTCTCAAAACCGCCGTCCAAGGAAGTGGCCGAAATGCTGGTCGATCTGCCCAAGAAACCGATGGTCGCCGCCTATATCGGTTTGCAGGAAAAAATTCCGGCAGCGCTTCATATCAAAGTCTGCAATACACTGGAACAAGGCGTACGTGATACCCTGCCCTTCCACGGCCTGACCCCGCCGGAAATCGTCGGCGATTTGCCCACTCGACTGGACAAAATCATCAATAATATGGACGCGGGTCGCACCCGATTGTCCGGCCTCTATAGCGGCGGTACGTTGTGTTACGAGGCGATGACGATCGCAACTCAGCGGATTGGCCCGATCCATTCCAACATCCCCCTGGACAAAAGCTGGACGCTCGACTCTGCGGCGCCCGACGCACATGTCTTCCTCGACCTCGGTGAAGAAGAATATACCGATGGCCGCCCTCACCCCATGATCGACACCGAAGCCCGGATCGAGTTCATGCGCAAACAGATCGGCGACCCCTCGCTTGCTGCCGTTCTGTTGGATGTGGTGATCGGAGATGGCGCCCATGAAGACCCCGCCAGCGTTCTGGGCCCCGTCGCTGGCGAGATCGTCGCCTCAGGCGTGCCGGTGATCGTCTATGTTCTTGGCACCGACAGCGATCCACAAGCATTTGACCGACAACGGAAAACCTTTGAAGAGGCTGGCTGCGTCGTGACGGAAACTGCTGCTCGCGCAGCTCTGGCTGCCTGCGCTTTGGTCAAGCGGGACTCTTCCATTGTGTCCGAGGACCTGGCCGTACCTTTACAAACCACCAAAACCGATCACCCCGCTTTCGCCGATCTGGGCGCATCGGGATGATCTAGACAGAAACGGAAAGATATGACGGATTCCCTTCCCCGCGTTGCCCTGACGACCTATTCGATCAAGCCCCGAGGCGGCGTTGTCCATACTCTGGAACTGGCAGAAGCACTTCAGGACGCGGGGATCGACGTCACCGTCATCGCAATGGGAGAACCCGACGCAGGGTTTTTTCGCGATCTGTCCGTTCCCTATGAGATCGTCAAGACGCCCGAATGGCGTGATTCACTTGAAGACCGGGTGTTCAGCTGGATCGATGCCATGGAAGCCGGGCTGAAAGCCATGGGCGATCGCTTTGACATCGTGCACAGTCAGGATTGTATCTCGGCCCGCGCGGCGGCCCGGGTCCGGGATGCTGGCGCCGGATTCAAACTTATCCGTACCGTGCATCATGTGGATGACTTCACAACCGAAGCACTGATCAATTGTCAGAAACAGGCCATTCTGGAACCAGATGAAGTTCTGGTGGTCAGCAAGCTGTGGCAGGACATTCTGCGCAGAGACTACGGCGTCGACGCAAAGATCGTAACAAATGGTGTTCGCGCGGATCGGTTTGCTCAGCAGATCACCGACGACCGTCGCTCGGATCTGAGATCCCGCGCGGGACTGGTTAATGGATCTTCGGATCGGTTCATGTATCTGACGGTTGGCGGGATCGAGCCCCGTAAAGGAAGCCGTCACCTGATCGATGCACTGGCCAAGTTGAAATCCGAGCGTGACGACGCGCCAGTGTTGGCGGTGATTGGCGGGCATTCTTTTCAGGATTATCGTGCCTATCGCGAAGATGTTCTGGGCTCATTGCCTGAACTCGGGCTGGAGTTGGGCAAGGACGTCGTCCTGCTTGGCACCATCGACGACGAGGAATTCCCACAATGGTTTTCAGCCGCAGACGGGTTTGTGTTTCCATCGGTCAACGAAGGTTGGGGGTTGGTCATTCTCGAAGCAGCCAGTGCGTCGCTGCCCGTGGTGGCCTCCGATATCGACGTCTTCCACGAATTCCTCATGCATGATCAGGATGCCATTCTGACCCGCACCGCTGACGCCAACTCTCTGGCTTCGGGTATGGCACGTTTACTGGACGAGCCCGAAACCGTCGAGCGCCTGACAACAAACGGCCCAGAGTTGGCCGCGCGCTTCAGCTGGTCGAACACGGCGCAACAGCATATCGATATCTATTCATAAACGCGTTTCTCGCGTCGCGGCCCGAACCATCCCTCGGATGTTTCATCCAAAAGCGTTCCCTTGATTCCGCAAGAGCGATTACTGTTTGGCGTCCGCTGTTCTGAATAGCAGTAGGAAGACGAAGATTGATCCGATTGAGGTTGTTACGATGCCGACGGGCAGTTCTTGTGGAGCGAGGAGCAGTCGGC